>JAPOSJ010000096.1 GCA_026709745.1 Candidatus Dadabacteria bacterium
AGAAGATGGATTTATCTAGACTATGAATGGTTTTAATAATCCGCATTTTTGTCCATCTTAAGCCGTTCAAAAATAGCGTCTCTCAACTCAATAGCTAAAACATCCAAAACATCTTGTTTTTTGAGACCTTTTCTATAAGCGGATTCTTCAATCTTATTTTCCATATCTGCTGATTTTGCTTTTTCCTCTACAATCTCAAAACAGTATTCTTGAATTTGATAGTGAGAGCGGTTTTCTAAAGCGGGAATTTTTTCACTAACAAGTTTTCTTGCTAAAATTTCTGCCCATTGGGAAAGATTGAGACCTTGTGAAATTTCTTTACCTAAATCATTTAACTTGATGGGGCTTTCATTTGTGGCAGTTTTTGACGGAAGCCTATCGAAAATTCTTACAATATGATCTCTTATTGTTTCAAGTTCTTTACGCACTTCATCCATAAAATTTTCAAATGTCTTTTATAGATGTGTCTACAGATCCCTCCCATTTGCCCTGTATCTTGGACGATGTGCGATAGTTTAATTTCAAAGTAATTATCACACCAAGCGCAATTATTGCTTGAAAAACCCAGTCGATATCCATGTTTTAATGTTCCAAATATGAACCGATAATTTGTAAACGTGGACACTCAAATTGCCCCGCTAATAAAATCAATCGTACCATAAGAGATATCTCTTTACAAATCTGCAGCATTCCCTATTTATTGTGTTTTTCCTTGAAATCATTAACAAAATAGACTAATACCAATAATGTTGTGGCTAAAACCTCTCTACTTTGTAAAGTGCATAATTACGGAAAAATTGATCCTACCTATGCCCCTCGCAGAGGTAGAATCTTATACTATGAATGGTTTTACAACTGCTTTGGATCTCGACTCGTCAAGGTAAAGCGATGGGGAACTCTGCCAGTCAGTGAATTTTTCGTAAATCTCACCTAATTTTTGTCTGACCGAGGTCCAGTGAAAATCCCATTCATGGTTTTTAGGTCGGTCGGAAAAAAACATCTCGGAAAACACGGCACGTTCCTCAGCAAGCCCCTTTTCTGCTATCCATCCCGTCCTGACGTTTGCATAGCCGCTTGCAAAACCCATTGCCAGCGTGCCCTCAAGACCGAGTCTTTTCACAGCTGCGGTAACAAGCTCTACATAAACATATAGGGCCTCCGTTGTGACATAGCCATTCTGCGGGAATTTCTCCTGGAATTTATGCAAATTTTTAACGAAATACATGGGATAATAAGTTGGAGAGTAAAGGGAAACAGATTTCGTAGGACTTCCAAGCGGTTCGCGCGCTATTGTTTCTCCCGAGATTGTCCTGAGCATGAAATCATCTCCGCAGAAATCCCCGGTATCGCCGCAAAGAGCAAGAGAAACTCTTATGTTCTCCCATTCCTCGCGGGCTATTTCCTCAGCTCGCACTATCTCGCTTGCAGTCTCATCCGCAGAAATAAGTTCTTCAAGTGATGGCATATGGAATCAGAATCTCCCGTGCTTCAATATACATATACGCGAGGATTTATCAAAAAAAGGGGAATTACATCATTCTGAAAATTCTAAGGGGTGATAACGCTAAGGAAAATTACTTGGGAAGACCATCTTCACACTTTTCATATCCAAGTAACTCAAATGCAGCTAGAAATTCAGATATGGTTTCTTCAATAGCAATACTATCTGGCCAATGTGAAAAACCATATTTATCTGGCCACCACTTAGTTTGGCAGTTAGCCGCCCATGCGATGCAATTATAATTTCCTGTTGCAGGACTTGTTATACGGTAATTAGAGGATTTAAGTTTAGGGAATTTCTTCTTCAATCAGAGTAGGGGACATTTTTTTTCAATCCACAATATCCATATCCGAGCAATCTCCGGCATATTGCCACGAACATCCTTGGGAATTGTTGGACCATCTCCTATTATGGCTTGAAGGGCGGGAAACCAAAAACGAGGATTATTCTGGTTTTTTTTAAGATCTTTAATGATAAAAGGAACAATATCTTTTCCCATTTTAATTATTTCTTGGTATGACGCATTGTTAACTATGACCGAAGATGATGAAACAAATTGAGTTTCTTTTTTCCACATTTCTAGCAAAATAGAAAATCTTAAATGTTTTGATTGCAATATGATATACACCGGTTATTCAAATGATTTTGCTAACTGACCCCATTGTTTCGGCTCCTTGCTTGCTTATAAGAGACCCTGTCAAGTCAAATACATAATTCCCAAAAAACCGCCCTAGGGCAGAAACCTCTCCCTCTCCGCGGCAGATGGTATGCGGCAGATTTCCCTTTTTCTGAAAAGACGGTAACGGTTCCTTGACATAATACCGTAAAAATAATCCTTAACCGTCCGGGGAACATGTATAAGCAAAGCGGGAACCTTCCAGAGACCCCCAAGTCTCTTCAGAACCAGCAAAACTGCATCGGCCCCCTCGTAAACACCCTCTTCGTCTGCGTAGGCTATCTTCCAGTCGCGCGAGGGTTCTTCCTGGCATAGCGAGAACCGCACGGCGGTCTCGCCCTGCACAGGGGAGAAAAATATTTCCGCGCGGGCATCCGCCCACATCACGAAGTTGACAAACATGTTGCAGCCCCCGCACACGCCGTCAAAAAAAATCACCGGTTTTTCTGATCCTGGAATCTGTCTCTCCTGTTTATGTAAGCTCCCGTATGAGGGCTTCATGCTGTGGAAAACGGAGCATGAGGCTATCAAGTGCTCCCAGTTCGAAATCCTCAAACTCAAACCCCGGAGCCATGGTAGTTCCCATAAAAGCGTATCCGTACTCTCCTTCCACCACCATGGCGCCCTGCCAGGTTCCCTTCGGGACTACAAGCTGGATTCTCTGTCCGGAGGGAAGGTTATCGCCCATAAACACTATCCTTGATTCTCCGGTCGGGTACAGAAGAAGCATCTGAACCGGGTCGCCGAAGTAAAAGTGGAAAATCTCATCTGAATTCACCCTGTGCATCTTGGAATTTTCCCCAGAAGTTATCAGGTAATAGATAGCGGTTGATAGACTTCGGTCCTCCGCGGCCATTTCGTCGCTCCTGTAAGTCTCTTTGTAGTAGCCTCCCTCGCCGGGAAGTCTTTTTAATCCAAGTCTCTGTATAAGGTGATCGGCTTTCATGGTTTTCCTCCAGTAAAATTGTTAAAACCAAATCGGCAATATAGTATAATACGCAAAGTCGATTTAACCATACCCAGAAGAAAAGGAGAGATAAGAATGTCAGAAGAAGATACAAAGCCACAGGGGGAAACAAATTCCGAAGAGGGATCCGCGGATCAGTTCATGAATTCCATAAACATGGCTTTTAACCTCGGAGTCTCTGCCCATCAGGCATCTGGGCAGTCAAAAAGCGTCGTTGAGATAGCAACCGAACTAGGCAATCAGATATACCAGAATTTCGCGCAGGCATACAGTGGCGAGATAAACGAGGCATTTCTTAAGGCAAACACCGAATATTTTCTCCAGATAGCCCTTATGGGGTACATAATTCCGGGTGTGTGTGCCTTTGATAACGACTTCAAGCAGAAACTTTTCGATCTCGTCTATGCAAGAGCGAAGCAGAACCAGCAGCGCCAGGCAGAAAGTGATGGGACACCCCCGGGCGGAAGCAGGATAATAACCTGAGCCCACTTACTACCAAGGCTCATGAGAAAAGTTTTAGGCGGCAGGGAAAAAGTAAAAGTCGCGGTGGCCCAGACGGCTCCCGTGTGCATGGACAAATGCCGGACAATTGAAAAGGCCTGCAGTGTGATAAGAGAAGCCGGGGGCAATGGGGCGGAACTCATCGCCTTTCCCGAAGCATTCATACCCGGCTATCCGGCCTACTACACAGTCGGCTACGAAACTCCTCCCCATGACTGGACAGACTTTATGATTGCCCTTCAGGACAACTCCATAGTAATTCCCGGAGAGGACACCGAAGCGCTAGCGGAGGCGGCACTTGCGGCAGACATCCACGTGGTGATAGGCTGCAATGAGCTTGATGACCGCAAGGGAAGCCGCACCGTATATAACTCTCTTCTTTTTATATCACGTGAAGGCAAGGTGCTCGGCAGGCACAGAAAACTGATGCCAACTTACACAGAGAGAATATACTGGGGCCAGGGGGATGGAAGCGACATAACGACCTATGACACCGACATAGGAAGAATAGGAGGGCTTGTCTGCTGGGAGAATCACATGATTCTCGTTAGGGCGGCAATGGTTTACAGCGGACAGGACTTTCACGTTGCGGTGTGGCCCGGGAACTGGAAAAGGGGCGATGAAAAACTTCTTGCTGCGGAAACCGAGGATCCGGGAGCCGGATGTACCGTGCAGCCACTCATAAGGGTTCACGCATTTGAATCAGGGGCGTTTGTGCTGAGTGCATGCGGATATCTTGATGACAATGATTTTCCCGAGAGGTGGCACTACATGCGCGATGGAAACCATATGAACTACGACTGGGCGCGTGGCGGAAGCTCTATAGTGAATCCCGCTGGCAGGTACCTGTCCCCACCTCACTTTGAAAAAGACTCGATACTCTATGCCGACTGCTACGCTAACCAGATAAAGGCGGTGAAAGCAGTTTTTGACTCTCTTGGCCACTATTCGAGATGGGATGTCGCGAAGCTCCTCATTGATAGGGAAAAACGAGAACCCGTCATGGAGAGGTTTACAAAATTCCAAATTCCCTCCAGAGCAATAAAAAGGATTTCGGAGGAGTATGAAGTCTCAGAGGAAAAACTGGAAGCAATCGCTGAGGAGATAGTAAAGCTTGGCGATTCTGGCTATCAGTGCTGATCATTAAGGGTCGTAGTATGACTTGATATTCATCATTTTTGATGGTATGATAGGATAAAATATAGGTTTATAATGCCTTGCCAAAGTGTCAGGTACATCAGAATCAAGAAAAATTTATAAGGGTAGTTTGCTTGGTTTACGGAAAAAGCTGGCCGATAAAGTCATGAGTTTTTAGGAAGTGCATATAAATTATTCGTATCTGAAATTTTCAGAAAACAAATCATGTTGTAGGAGGATGTTTTTATGAAGGGTTTACGAGGTATTTTTATTAATCTGAGCTTGGTTCTGCTCACAGTGGGGGCTTTTCCGAGTCTCGTATTTGCTAATACAGCCGAAGAGGCCGCAAGCGGCGACCGAGAAGATATGGAGAATTTTGTAAAAATGGCTCAGGAAGAACTAAATAACGCAGATGGAATCGATGCTGTCTCTCAGTTCCGCCAAGATACGAGAAATGATACGACGGGTAAGTGGAAACATGATAAAACGTACCTTATACAAATTGAGGAAAGCGGTGCAGTTCTAAACCACGGAATACACAATAAAGATTTGTACGGCGATTTCATAGATGGGTTTCAAACTGTGAAAGACCTCAGAGAGATGCTAAAAGGAAAAGATGCTGACAGCGATCCTGTCTGTGTTGCGAATGGAGCTACATACAGTTGTGCAGCTTATTACAAATCTCCGTTTGGTATTAGGCCAAATATCGTAATTGGTGGTTTTGACCATGCAAAGGATGATGAAAATATAACTAAACTCAAATGTAATCAGGCTGTACCTTCTATAACAGCTAAAGATTTGCATGAAAATCAAGAGGCCGGAGCTGACCAAGAGTCTCTGAAAAAAGATCTGAAAATCTTTGTGAGAGAGGCCATTAATTGGGCAACTACGCTGGAATCACCTGGAGATGCAGCTAAATACGAGCCAGATATTCTCAGTGGCGTAAGATGCTTTACCAAAGATAAGAGTCCTTGGAAGCATGAGTCCATATACTTTTTTGTTATGACTCAGGAAGCATTTGTGCCTGTTAACGGAGCCGATCAGAATCTGACTGGCAGTAATTTCAAAGGAGTTAGAGACGAAAATGGTACGGACATAGGCGAAAAGATCATTGAGGCAGCAGACGACAATGGAAAAGGTGATTTTGTCGAATATCTCTGGGATAATCCTGTGGACAATATTGATCTACTACCAGAGGCAATAGCAAATGGCAAATCCCCGGGGACTGAGGAGAAGATAAGCTATGTCGAGGGGAGAGTTTTTCCTAAATTCACCGGACAGACAAATACAGTTTTCATTTTTGGTTCCGGTGTTTATCCAAAAGAAATGAAAGCAGAAGAGCCAAGCACAAGCAGTGGTAGCGACGATGACGATGATGGATGCGCGATTGCCGCCGGATCTGGAAACAACCCTGAAAGCACTCTGTTTAACCTGCTTTTGATGGTATCTGGACTGTTTCTAGCTGTATCCTGGAGGAAACGCTCAGTAAGAAAAGCGTAAATTTGATTTAGATTTAAATTGATAGACTCAAAAACGGGCAAGATGCTTGCGGATAAAAACTCTGCATTGCTCTTGCCCGTTTTTTACAGACTTAACCTGTAAGTTTTCCCCGAGCCCTTACTTAAAATTCTGCATATCCAAATCGGCGAGATTGTCGGTTTTCTGCAGCCTTGACGGCGGCATGATACTCATCCTGCGCGACTTCTTCCCTACGCGCCACTCTGCAATAAGCCCTCAGCTGCTAGCTCTTCTTGTTGAGCCCCTTTAAAGTCTTGAGTATCCGGCGGCAAATATCGGCTTCAGCCTTATCAAGCCTTGGGAGCAGTACTTTAGAGAGTAAATTGATCGTTTTTTGAATTTTTTAGCTGACCGGCCAATTTAATTTATTCCCTACACAATGCAAGTCTCGCGTTGT
>JAPOSJ010000157.1 GCA_026709745.1 Candidatus Dadabacteria bacterium
CTCGTTGTAATGACCGGTGTGCGTCCGTGGCCGGGAACTCTTGCTACCGGAAATTTGTCGCCGGTTCTGTCCGCAACCAGATCCACCTCGCATTGGAAATGAGGATCCAGATATTTTTTTACGATTCCCGTGAATGTGTCTCGATTGTATTTGTCCAATGATGTTGGCCGCTTCGGGTCCGGGGTCATATCGTCTTGAAATCCGAAAACAAGGTGTCCGCCTCCGTGGTTGGCCAGTGCCGCCAAGTGACGAGCGATTTTAGCCGGGGTGACATCCTGATTGAGGTCGACCCATCCCTTGTATTCATTTTCAAGCGTTTCCCGGGGAAACTCTACGAGGTCATTTTTCACTCTGTCCATCTGTTCATATTTCAAGATACGTATGCTTCCCTCAAAACACTCCCTGTATTTTTCCTTTTGGGCGAATCTGTTTATTGAAACTGAATTCTCACTCATATATATTGTCTCCGATTGATATTAAAGTACAATATATTGTATGTAAATACATCAGTTGTGAGATAAGGCCTACATCGTGAGTGGAAATAAATGTCTTTTTAATCAAGTAGATTGGTATTCGTTCCAGAGGAAACGAAAAGAGGGGATACTGCGTGAAATTCAAAGCATAGAAGGAAACAGACTTCTTAATATGTCAGTGGAAGATCTTTGTGATTACCTTGAAGAAAAATACAGATTTGATGTGGCGGTACTGCATAAAGAACATATCGAGGTTGCCAATCGTGAAGAACAGATTGATGTAAGCCAGGACCCACGCCGTCATATAATAGACCGCGGCCGTCCCTTTTATATCACTGGTACATGCATTGAAATTACGGTGCCGAAGAACTTTTCAAACATGCTGACCGCTGGTGTATCTTGCGGAATTACTTCACTGTTTTTTGTCTAAATGTTTCGAAATTTTCTGACCGTCTGCTATCCATCGATTCCTTATTTCAGCAAATTCGGCATTGACCCCTCAATATCCTGCCATTTTTTATCCTGCTTTTATTTTCGGGGTTTTTTCAAATTCCTTTATGCACGCGGAAATCTCCCCGTCGAGGTCCGAATTACCAAACACCTTGGTGGCAAAACTAAGAGTAGTCAGCCCTCGATAAAAATAGTTCCATATCTCTTCCTTGTGCATATGATGGACTTTAGTTGCTACCATTCCTGTCATATGGAATCTAGGAGGGCTACCCCCATACATACTCATTATGTGCGGCGACGCAGCATGGACATAGCCTGAATAGGTCTTACTCAGAATTCGGGAAAGATGCACTCCTTTAGTTGGTTCTAGCCTTGTCATTTCCTGATCTTTCTTGGCAATATAAGCACGCACTTTTCTTCGAGAGACTGTAGGCCGTTTCTGAGTCGATTTCATCGGATCCTCGGAATCAAATTCTTCCTGAAAAAATGCATCCAGATACTTCTTGTGTAGTGATTCGTCCAAGTCACCAGAAATGATGCCATAGCTGAGAAAACATACGTCTTCCTGAATTTCATCAAGAATTCTCTCAAGGGTTGCCTGTTCCTGAACGAAGCCGTAGTTCAGAAGAAGATATGCAGAGTGAAGGGTACTTACCATGCGAGCAAGTTTCTGTACAATTGCTTGGTAGGGTGATTTTTCCACGTGACGGAATACGAATGATTCTCCGTATGGAATGCGCTTAGGCGGAGGAACTTGCTCGTTCAGGGAGTTGACACAGTGCTCCATAAATATTAAGACTTCTTTGTAAACACAATCCAAATTCATCAGTCAGCACCTTTCAAGAAGACACACTTAACTCGGTGAGTTTAGGAGTCTAAATTGCCGGACCAGCAAAAAGCAAACAGAGTTTATGTCCTACTCTTTATATTTGTCAAGTGGTTTCAATCTGAATCCTTATGTTTTAAAAAAATTGTCGGGGAATCTCGCATTCTCCCCATCAGAAAAACCGATCAGGATAGTGGGGAATCTCACGATTCTGTCTCTCCCACACCACCACTAATACGGGTCCATACCTGGTGGTTCGGTAGATTTAAGCTACTGAATTGTACAGCAGGAAACAAGACCAAGTTTACCAAGAACAGCATTCCGACAGAGCTATTGACAGTGTGGTACTCACGCTGATCCTCCATGGCCCTTGGTCGTGGTAACTGCCTGCGTTCTGCGCCACCAATGTCTTTGCCAACCTCAAGAAGTTAAATGCGCTTGACAAGAAGAGCTAATTACTGAGATCTTATTGCATAGTGCCGCACAGGGAATAGGCCGACAAGGCCCAGAACCCCAAAACTGCCTCTATATATTCAGTAATCCCTAACCAGTTCAGCGCACAAATGAAAGTGCTGTTTGATGAGCTTTGAAAGCTGGATTAAGAGTTCCTTAAACGGAGCTTAACTCCCATAAATCAAACCAGCTACTTAATCTCCTAGTTGTTGAATTAACATAATATCGAGAACCAAAACGGGCAATCTAAATCTTTCAAAATGATAAAGCAACTTTGATGTTATAACAATTTTACTTGACTTATAGGGGGGGGGCAGAAGTAAAATGTTGGAATCTATGAATTGTTAATAATTCAGATGTGCAATTTAAGGAGTATTAATTCATGAGAAAACACCTGATTTATGGGTTTTTTGTTTTAGCTGTTGTAGGGATATCAGGATTGCTCTATTACGTTATAAGCAGTGATGCCGAACAACCTAATTCCCATATAATTCAGCCTGATTTGAATTCTGCTCTTTCTTCCCCTAATAATGCGTTGGAATCGGTGCAGAACGAAGAGGCTCAAGTGCTGGATGAAGAACCACTTAAAGCATCACCAGAAGATCGGCATACTGAACAGAAAACTTATACCCAGTCCAATAAGGATACAGAAAATTCCCCCGAAACACCGCTTAGAGGAAGGAGAGTTACCCTTGAAGACGGGAAAGAAATTATAATCCTCGAGAGTGTACCTGATTCATGGAAGGTAGAGACTGAAGTATATTTTGACAAAGAAGGTAACGCTCATGTTAAACATAGCAAGTAAAAGGTTTTTCTTGATTCTCTTGGTGGTCTTTTTCTCCGAGGTTCCCGATAGCACTGCAACTGACTTTGTACCAGTGTATATAGATAATCCAAGAACGGGTTTTTATGACCAAACGCCTCTAACTGATCAAGTGGCCCGTGGTGATAACAATGGCAGAGCACTTGGAGATGTAAGAAGAATAGCTTTTCAGAATGCTCTTAATCTTCTGGAAATGCTGATTATAACCAAGAACGCTGGAGGAATCAGAATACAAGCGTCGTTTGAGGATCAGGGTCCTGGAATCCTTGCGTCCGCTTTACCAGCAATGGGTGTTGCTGTTCCTTCTTCTCTCGCCCCCGGGGGATTTATTACAATGGCTGTTGCACATGCTGAGCATGTTCTAGAACGTGAGTTAAACGGAAATAGGCCAGATTTTGAAATAACTTTCAATGAAAGAGTTCCTTTTTATTATGGAACAGGAATCACACCTCGCGGGTATGTCGATTTCACAGACACGATAGCACATGAACTAATACATGGCTTGGGATTTCTCCACCTTATTCGTGAGGACGGTTCTTTTCCTCAAATACAAGAAATACAAGAAATACGAGACATTATCCCTGGACAAGAGGGGGCAACTCTCCCTGCAACTCTCCCTGCTATTAGTCTTTATGACCTTGGCCTGTATTCAGAAAGAGAAGCAGACTTGCTTATAAATCTTTCACAGTCTGAAAGGAGGGATGCTATTACCTCAGGAGATGGTCTTCTCTGGGATGGAACTTTGGGAGGTGTTTTCACTCCTAGTTGCGCACAGCTTATGGGCGAAGTCTTGGTGGATGTTTATCCATCTGCCGTAGGTAGCGAGGGAAAACCCAAGCTTTATGCCCCAAATCCTTATGAATCAGGTAGTTCTGTTGCACACTTCGTTCAGGCTTCTATAGACATAATGGCGCCTTTTGATCACCAGGAAATCCCCCATGCCTATTTCACGACTGGAGTGATGCTAGATATGCTTTGGATAGCAGGAAATTTAGATTCCACCAGCCAGGAGATTCTTGAGGATTGTCTTGTGGACTCAGGGGAAGAGACAGAACCAGAGTTAGAATCTACTCCTGAACCTACACCTGCTCCTGATATACCAAGTCAATCAAGTGGCGGGGGTAGCGGTGGTGGATGTTCGATTGCGGAAACTCAAACCATGTCACAAAATACTGTTTTAAACCTGCTTTTAATCCTACTTGCTATGGCTCCCTGTCTTCGGCTATACAGGACATCATAAGAAATGAAATCTCTTGTTTTGCTTAGAATTCTTGCAATAACACCGCCTTGGGGATAAACTTCTTTTTCACTATGGAATCATTAGAGATTCTTGAGAGAAAAATCAGAGAATTTGTAGACAAAAACGCCAAGACTGCAGAAGAACACAACAGGCTGCTCGAAGAAATCAGAGTGCTCAGAGAAAATGTCGCTTCGCTTGAAGCCGAGAAGGAAGGCCTCAGAACACGCGTCGACAACATGATACAGACAATTGAGCAGCATCTCGGCACAGAGTCTGAATGAAAGACAGGATAAAAGTAGTTTTCTTAGGAAGGGAATATTTCGTTCTTACAGACGCCAAAAAAGATTACCTAATGAAAATCGTAAATTATCTTGAACAAAAAATTGACAAGGCGACTGAGGACAATTCTCAAGTAGCCATCTCTACTCCTGTTTTCCTCGCTTCTCTTGAGATCATTGATGATTTCTTCACATTACAGAGGGATTTTGATGAGTTCAAAAGAACCACAGAGAGAAAAACAAAAGAGCTGGTCGGACTGCTTGAGTCACCCGGAAGCGTCGAAAAAAACGTCATTACCGAAGAAAGACCCCAAGACCCTTTCACACCAAGAGGAAACGGTTTCTGAAGCCCCTTTCGGCTTCACACACGCAAACAGCTCTCGGGAAATAATCCCGCGGGACTCCCTCCTTGAGAAAAAAAACAGGTTGAGAGCAAGGCTTCTTGAGAAAAGAAAAAATCTTGCCGAATCAGTAATCCACAGAAAGTCTGCTCTGATTCTTGAAAGTCTCCTCTGTGAAAAGGCTTTTGAGGACGCATCGAGCGTCGCTCTTTATTTCCCTATAAATGGCGAAGTTGATACACTCGGAATATTCAAAAAATGCGTTGGTCTTGAAAAAAAGGTTTTTTTTCCGAAAACCCGTGGTTCCGACCTTGTCTTCCTAAGAACCACAGATGCCGGGGAACTCGTTCCCGGGGCTTTCTCCGTACCTGAACCTTCTGGGGACACTGAATGCGCTCGCAGTCACGAACTTGACCTTGTGCTGGTTCCCGGAGTGGTTTTTGATATTCTGGGGAACAGGATCGGGTATGGAAGAGGTTTTTACGACAGATTTCTAAAAGATATACCCAGACAAATTCGCTTCGGACTCGCTTACCGGTTCCAGGTGCTTGAAAGCATTCCTTCGGGCGGAACCGACGAGAAGACTGGCCGCATAATCACGGAAGATGGAGCCATTGACTGTCTGGGAGAACAAGGAGATTGAAATGCAAGCACAATCAATATTACTGTTTCTTCTACTCTTCGGACTGGGATTCGCCGCCCATTTCTTCTACAGGATGATCATGGAAAAAAACGGGATCAGCAAAAGCGAGGAGAAGGCACGCAGCATAGTTGAAGGGGCACAGAAAAAAGCTGAAGAGATAAAAAACAGGGCGGAGAACAGGGCTAAAAAGATCGTCAAGGACAGAAATTCACAGATGCAGAAAATGTCCAGTGAAAAACGCAGGGAATTTTCGGCAACTGAGAAAAAGCTCAAAGGCAAAGAAGAGGAAATTAACAGAAAACACGAAGAGATTGAGAAAAAGGAGTCAGAACTTGAGAAGATTGAGGCAGATCTTGAGAACAAGGGCCTTGCTTGCGAAGCGAAGCAAAAAACTCTTGATGAAAATATCGAAGATATAAAGGGAAAGATAGAAGAGGTCTCAGGGCTGACGCGAGAGGCAGCGAAAGCCGAACTTGTTAGCATAGTGGAAGATGAGGCTAGACACGAGGCTGCAAAGAGGCTCAAACATATAGAAGAAGAATGCAATTCCTCGGCTGAGCAGAAGGCAAAGAACATAATATCCCTTGCCATTCAGAGATATTCCGGCAGCTACACAAGCGAAAAAACAGTCTCAGTCGTGAACCTTCCAAGTGACGATGTGAAGGGAAGAATAATCGGTCGGGAAGGACGAAATATCCGTTCCATAGAGCTTCGCACGGGGGTGGATATCATCATTGATGACACACCCGAGACCGTCGTGATATCGTGCTTTAATCCCATACGGAGAGAAGTCGCAAAAATCTCTCTTGAGCGTCTTATAGCCGACGGGAGAATTCATCCGGCCAGAATTGAGGAAGTGGTAACCGAGGTTGAAAAGGAAGTAGAAAAAGAGATACAGAAAGAAGGAGAGAAGGCGCTTTTCGATCTTGGCATAGGAGGCATGCATCCTGAACTTATCCAGAAGCTCGGGATGCTTAAATACAGAACAAGTTACTCACAGAATATACTTAATCACTCGATTGAGGTTGGATTTATCTGCGGAATTCTGGCAGCAGAAGTCGGTTACAACGAGAAACTGGCCAAAAGAGCCGGACTGCTCCATGACATAGGAAAAGCGGTCGATCACGAGGT
>JAPOSJ010000055.1 GCA_026709745.1 Candidatus Dadabacteria bacterium
CGATTATGGACAGCACCGATATCTCGGTAGGCCAGCCAGTTATCGCCGAAGCTGTTTTTGAGATCAGCATTCCGGCCGCCGTTCCTATCGCACCACCTACAAGGGAAAGAAGTACGGATTCGATTAGAAACTGGACCAGTATGTTTTTCTCCTTAGCCCCCACGGCGAGCCTGATGCCTATTTCCCTTGTTCTTTCCCCTACCGAGACGAGCATTATGTTCATTATCCCGATCCCTCCCACAACAAGCGAGATCGATGCTATGCTTCCAAGAAGCACTGTGAGGATTCTTGAGACGTTCTTTATGGTTTTTATCTGCGTCTGTTGGGTCCTTACGGAAAAATCGTCTTCCATTTTGACTTTGATCCCATGCTGCCTCCGCAGAACTTTTTCCACTTCCCCCTGGGCGAGAGCCAGATCGTAGGCGGGGTCTACAAAAATCGTGATTCTGTCAAGCGACCTGGTGCCGACAAGTCTCTTCTGAACGGAGGTGTAGGGAAGCAGGACGATATCGTCCTGGTCTTTTCCGCTGGGAGTTGGGCCGATCGGGGACATCACCCCGATAACCCTGTAGGTGTATTTGCCGATTCTTACGCTTTTTCCTATGGGGTTCTGGCTTCCGAACAGGTTTTCCTTCACGGTTTTTCCCAGCACGCAGACAAGTGCCGCTCCCCGTACGTCGATTTCATTGAAGAACGTTCCCCTTTCGGGAAACCAGTCGTTTATGAATATGAAGTCTTTTCCTGTTCCTATCACGGCGGTAAAAACGTTTCTGTTTCCCGAGACTACGTTGGCGGTCGTGTTGGATATCGCTGAGACGTATTTGACCGATTCAAGATTTCCTATAGCTTCCACGTCTTTTCTTGTAAGCGGCTTTACGTTTCCGGTGAGGAGGGTTTTTCCGCTTTTTGTAATTTTTCCGCTCTTTACTGCTAGGGAGTTAGCTCCGAGGGACGCAAGCTGTCCCTCTATCATGTTCTTCGCGCCGCCGGTTATTGAGACAAGCGAGATCACCGCCGCGACGCCTATGATTATGCCCAGAGAGGTGAGAAACGATCTTACCTTATTGCTTCTTATCGCTCTGTATGAGATATCGATCGAGAGAAGCGGATTCATGGGGCTAATTCTAACTGATTGCTGGGTTGTTTTTCCGCATGAAGAGAATCTTAAACTGAATTCGTAAAGGATTTGCCACTCTGCACGGACAAACCGTAAAACCAGTTATATTTCATCGTCATGGAAAGAAGAAGTTTCATGCCCGTGGCGGTATTGTCGGTCGTCGGTTTTCAATTTTCGCCGGTTCGGGTTCAAGCACTTTCCGGTACTGTTAAGTTCCGCACCCACAAAGCAATCGATTCTAGCAATTCTATATTACTTATACAGTTCGTACCTGCTGTCTACCATGTGTTTTCTGAAATGCGAGGAGATAGCGTCTTTTTTCAGGCAACAGTATGACTCTTCCCAAGTTTCTCGATCACATAAAAGGCATGTCTGAACGTCGCCCGGTTTTCCATTCGGAAGCGAACTTTCATCTTGCCCTAGGTTGGTACCTTCATGAAACGGTGCCGGACTCTCAGGTTCGTCTGGAGTTTAAGCCATTTGAGAGCGAGAATATGTACTTGGATATCTGGCTTCAGACTACTCTTGGTATAGCGATAGAACTCAAATGCCTTACTCGGGAGCTAAAAGTGGAGCGGGAGGGTGAACTCTTTGCGCTGCGCAATCAATCGGCCCAAGATATCAGAAGATATGATTTTATAATGGATATCCGAAGACTTGAGAGGGTTGTGAATCATTCAGGGCTTGCCGAGGAGGTTGGTTTCGTGGTTCTGCTGACCAACGACCCGTCCCATTGGGGATCGCCGCAGCGGGGATGGGAAAACAGAACGGATGGCGCCTTTAGAATTCATGAGGGAAGGGTAATCAAGGGTGAGATGGAGTGGTCCGAGCGGGCATCCGAGGGGACTAAGAAAGGAAGAGAAGAATCCATAAGTCTCAGGGGTTCCTATGAACTCAACTGGCGAGACTACTTACTCAACTTTCAACGAAGAGAAGTACGGAAAGTTCAGGTATCTGTTGGTGGAGGTGCAGCGTTTTAATACATAACGATGCAACCACGGTTTCGGCCCGTCGACTGTATTCCTAGGTAACTCCTGTTTGCTGGGCAATTGTCTCAAGCCCTTTTCCTGTGGTCAGTCAGGGTTATGAATCGAGCCGAAGATGAGTAAGGTTTAAATCTGGATGAAAAAATATGAAGGGCTGAGAGTACTTTATGTTGGAAGCCACCCGCTTTTTACAGAAGGGGCAAGCGCCGTTCACATGATGAAGATGTGCCAGGCGATGGCCAATCTGGGAATTGATGTTGAGTGCGTCCTGCCGGGGCGGGTTAACAAGGAAAGGCTTTTTTCATATTACGATATCAAGACTCCTTTTCGCGTGGCCTCAATTGCACTTTCGGGAGGACTTGCCAGAAGACCACTTCACGGTTTTTTAAGCTCTCTTTACGCCTGCGGAAAAAAAGAAGAGTTTGATCTCGTGATCACAAGAGACCTTGTCTTCGCTTGGTTCGCGACCAAGGTTTTCGGGGTTCCGACTGTCTATGACGCTCATCACCCTCCTGTTAACTGGGCGGCAGAGAGGACAATAGCTTCTTTTTCCCGCTCGAAGAGCCTGCTCGGGATGTCCTTTAACTCCCGGGGCCTACACGACATATACTTCTGCCTCGGGATGACGGGACAAAATCCCGTAGTGGCGCCAAACGGCTTCGAGCAGGAAGCGTTTGAGGGAGAACACGACATTTCTTCTCTTCGGGAGCGCCTTGGTCTTCCAATCGAGAAAAAAATAGTCTGCTACTGCGGGAATACTTACAGGGGAAGGGGGCTTGAGATCCTAGTGCGTGCCGCGGCACAGATGCCAGAGGTTGAGTTTCTCATTGTCGGAGGCAGCGAGAGGGACAACGCACTTTGGCGCGAGATGGAGAGGCAGGAGGGCTTGGCGAATTTCAGAATAGAGGGATTCGTACGGCAACAGGAAGTAGCTTCTTACCTTCTTGCTTCTGATATCTTGGTTATGCCCTATTCGTCTAGGGTAACTATAAGGGACGGGACGGAGGCCGGAAAGTTCACTTCCCCGCTTAAGCTTTTTGAGTACATGGCCGCCGGTAAACCCATTGTAGCGACCGGGGTTCCGTCAGTTCTTGAGATACTACGCCCGGGAGAGAACTCGGTTGTCACTCCTCCTGATAACGCTGTAGAGTTTATTCGGGCGCTTGAGCTTGTGCTTGCTGATCCAGAACTTTGCGCTCGGATTTCTGAAGGTGCCCGCTCGGATGCGGCTGAGTATACTTGGGAAAAGAGGGTTGAGAGCATCATTAGCGGCGCTTGTGGGTCTTCCGTCTAATTTGTCTCAAGCGCCAGACCAGACAGACGGGTGCGTGCTGTCTGCAAGCCACCAGACAAACGCATGACAGTCAAGCAGCACCCGCACTCCTATTTCCCCTCCCACTCCACAAGTTCGTCCTCCGGCAATGAATCAAAAAACCTCTCAGGCAGGACAATTTTCCCCTTGAGGACATCCAGCCGCCGCTTGCCCCTGGGCTTACAGCTCACGAGCCGGGCGACGGGTTCCCCTCTGCGGGCGATAATAACCTCCTCTCCCGCTTCAACTTGCGCCAGAAGCCTGGACAGGTGAGTTTTTGCCTGATGAACATTAAATATGTAAACGACTGGCCACCTCGACTACCTACGATCTAGCTAAAAACATAGCTAGATATTTCCTCACATCAACAGGTATCCTGTCAGTTTTTCCGAGACAATTCTTTTTCCCTTCGGCTATGCAAACGTCTCGTGAAATATATAATTACCATGCTTTTTCTCTTAAGTTCGTATAAACTTTAGGTAATAAGTTCTGAAACCATACAGCACATGGAGGTGCGTAATGAGAAAGATATTGATGTTTTCTGTTTTGACGGCTCTGTTCATCGGCGGAGCGACATTTGCCTCTGCCCATTGCGGAGATTGTGGCAAGGAAGCAGATTGCCCTAGAAAGACGGCTAAAATGGATAAAATGTTCGCGGAACAAGATGCAAATTCAGATGGCATGGTCTCCAAGGCCGAATTCGTAGCATATGCGGAGGGTAAATTTGCCAAGATGGATGCTGATAGCAATGGCAGTCTTACGAAAAAAGAAGTTAAGAGCTACTGGGACGCCAAGAAAGAGAAAGACAAAAAAGATTCCGGTCAGTGCAAAGGTAAGTAATAAAAGGGAAGACAGCCCGGCGGTGCAGAACCACTGCCGGGTTTTTTTCAAGTAGCTTTTCTATCCTGGGGCTTATTGACCTTTCTATCATATAGGCAGATTCAACGCAGTATATTGAATTTATCCACTTAGTGTTAATGTGGTTTCATCGTTGTTATCCGCATGATCAGATGTCTTCAAAGAGAGATTGAGAGCTTGTGAAGTCAGAGCGACTTGCTTGCGGAAGGGCTTCGCCAGCTTCTCGCACCTAATGCGTCTCTTCCCATTTCTCTATCCTTCACTCTAAAAATAGGTCTGAACCTGAGCTCTCACCATATTGTCATCGGTTTCCTCGCCGGAGAGACTTTTTGTTCTCCTGAACGTATAGTCAAGCTGCATTTTCCACCTGTGATTGCCAGCCAGGTAGTAGTTAAGCCCTTGGGTAAATGTCCATATTTTATCAGCTTCCACATCCTCTACTTCCCCTACTTTTTTAAGCACTGCGGGTGCCTCATCGTCAAACACAACCATGGCATATCTTGAGGCAATTTCGATTTTCTTCGGAATTACGAAGAAACCGCCCTGTACTCTGAAACCGTAATCATAGAGATCACCAACACCCGTTTCGTCCACATCTGCCCATCTTCCAATATACTCACCGGTAAGGCTGAACCTCGGGTTACTGTAGTTTATATCAGCTGTGAAGGAAGTGGTTGTACCGGTATGCGGCACTTTTCTTTCCCCTGATGGGATTCCGATATTTGTGTCACTGCCGCCTGTTCCCGCAATGGCGGCTCCAACCATGAGCGTGGGCTCTTCGGCGAAATTCTCAATCACCTTCTTTGCGTTCCCACCTGCAAAAGATGCCTGAACTCTCCCTGCCCAGAGCAGACTTTTGTCCCCTTTGTCGTTTTTCGTAATAGGGCCTTCACCTTGAAAGATCCCCGCATCATAGCGAATCATCCCAACGCCGAGAAAACCATAAACGCCAGTACCGATATCTCTGCCATACTGAAAGTAGTCTGTTATGATCGAGGTTCCCACAAACTGCATGGCGGTAACTGAGTTAAGAAACTCTCTGTTAAACGGAACTTTGTACTGTCCTATCGTAGGAATAAAAGCCTTGTTCTTTGCAAACGAAAGTCTCATGTCCTTTAGTGCTCCACCCCCTGAGAGATCATACTGAACCGTGTATTTCATCCAGGGAGCAAAGGCATTACCGTCCCAGATCACCCAGAGACTTTTTGTGCTAAAACCCAGACTCTCGTTATCGTCCATATCAGTGTCAGGGTCTGTGTAGTTAGCCATAAACTGACCAAAAAAGCTCATTCTGAGCTTGTAGTTGTTATCTGTGGTCTGAAAAGTAAGCCCGGTCCCCTTTTTGGTTTTTACTTTTATTTCGCTGTGCCATGCCTCAGGACTCCCGGTCGCAGTATCATCTGTTTTCGAGTTCATCTGCTGCTCAAGCTTCTCTATCTGCATCTTCAACTCCTCTATCTGCTTCTGTATGCTCTGGCTGCTGTCGGCCTGGGCTGGAGTGGATATGCAGTACAGCAGGGTGAAAAAAGAAAAAGCTAAAACTGTCAGAATTTTCATCTCATGTCCTCCTTGGTGTACTTATTGCTTTGTTTTGAGCAACTCTGCCTTGTTTTTGTCTCTTGCTTGGTTTTGTTGCAGGTCTCCGGTACGAGATCATAAAAGAAAAAACCATCTCGCTCTACCACGGTGCCTCCTGTGAACTCAATAGGCTGAGAAAATATTGGACCATCAAAAACGAACGTGTGGAATTCCCCGTTCTCTCCGCAAGGGTCGACCCCGTTTGGCAGGTCATAAAGAAACTTCGCATCGAAACGGCGTCCGGCAAAGGACTTATCAAGCACCCTGGAGCAGATGCACACGGTTACTGCACAGAATCCCTCATCCACAAAGGTTCGGGCTAAAGACTGTGTCTGCTTCTTCCAAAGGGGGAACAGGCAGTTTAATCCCGAGGCCGCGAGCTGGCGTTCCCTGTAATCCCTTAGGTCTTCCAGGAATATATCGCCGAAGGCAACCCGGCGGATGCCCTTATCGTGAATACAGGAGAATGCTTTTCCCATTTCCTGTTCGTAGATGGCGTTTGAAGATTCCGGTGGCACCACAACTTCCAAAAGCGGCAGACCGATGGACTTTGCCTGCCTGCGAAGCAGCGTGCGCCGCACACCGTGCATACTTACACGGTCATAGGCGTCGGTCACCGTCGTCACAAGTTTCACCACGCGGTATTCCCCACGCCTTTGGATCTCCTGAAGTGCCAAGGCGCTGTCCTTGCCGCCGCTGAAGCAAAATGCAATTGGTTCGCTCAATTTAGATACTCCTTTCAGGGTATCACAGGGGATCGT
>JAPOSJ010000164.1 GCA_026709745.1 Candidatus Dadabacteria bacterium
GCCTTGGGAACGTTAATCTATCAATGTTCGTCAAAAATGCTTTCGAGGGGGGGGGCAGCAGTGCGGCGATAGAATGGGAAGAGCTTGAAAAGGCTTTTCGCTACAGCGTCAGGTTCCTTGACAACATCCTAGATTACAATATAAAGAAGCATCCTCTGAGTTTCCAGACGAAAGCCTCTATAAGATCAAGAAGAATAGGGGTTGGGTTCACGGGACTTGGTGACATGCTTGCCAAACTAAACATAAAATATGACACGGAAGAAGGTGTAAAATTCACCGACGAGCTTTTCGAGCACATAAAGAACATAGTTTACGAAACTAGCTCTGACCTTGCCAAGGAAAAGGGAACTTTTCCGGTGTTTGATCTTGAAACCCATATAGCGAATCCGTTTGTAAAGAGCATGCGTGAGAACGTTATGAGCAAGATAAAACAGCAGGGTCTTCGAAACGCGTGCATACTCACTGTTGCGCCCGTAGGAAGCGGTTCGGTTCTTGCGGGAACCACAAGCGGCGTTGAGCCTATGTTTGCACTGTCTTACCTGCGGCGTTCAGAATCACTTTCGGAAGGAGAATTCAAGGTCTATCATCCGCTCGTCTCGGAGTACATGGAGAAATTCAGACTTGATGACGAGGCGGATCTTCCGGACACGTTTGTAACCTCGCATGCGATAAAGCCAGAACTTCGGGTCCGCATGCAGGCCGCTATTCAGAAGCACATAGATTCATGCATATCAAGTACCGTCAATCTTCCCAAGGATATAAGTCTTGAGGAAGTCGAAAAGATATACTTCCTCGCTTGGAAACTCGGCTGTAAGGGGATAACTGTCTACAGAGAGGGTTCCAGAGAGGGAATACTGATAACTGAAGAACAAGCTAAAGAAAAAACGAGCTCTCCTCCCCGGGATGAAGGGATGTCAACCACCCACTCCAACCTCACACCATCCCCTCATCCCATTCAAAAAGAATCAGTAAAACCTGTTACCAGACCACGAGTTCTGGAAGGCTTTACCGAGGCGATAAAAACTGGGTACGGGAATCTC
Organism: Candidatus Dadabacteria bacterium; assembly: GCA_026709745.1. Lineage (GTDB taxonomy): Bacteria > Desulfobacterota_D > UBA1144 > Nemesobacterales > Nemesobacteraceae > Nemesobacter. Next base: position 1,041 of record JAPOSJ010000164.1, read on the forward strand.
TACGTGACTGTCAACAGTTACGAAGGCAAGCCGTTCGAAGTTTTCGTCCAGATTGGAAAATCTGGATTTACTACGATGGCTGATGCTGAGGCAACTGGAAGGCTGATATCTCTGTCTCTGAGGTCTGGGGTCGATGTCAGAGATGTCGTGGAACAGCTGGAGGCCATTGGAGGTTCCTCACCAGTTTTTTCGGGAGGCAGGGTCATAATGTCTGTCCCCGACGCCATAGCGAAAGTGCTTAGAAGCCATTTCGTTGCAAAGCAAGAAGCCAATGGCAAACCCGATCCGGCTTTAGTGACAGAAGACGGCGGCACCCGGAAGGTGTCAACGGACCTTATATTTGAACAGTGCCCCGAATGCGGAAGCAGGGCACTTGCGTATGAATCCGGTTGCTTTACCTGCAAGGAATGTGGGTTCTCAAAGTGTAGCTAATCTTAAAGGGACGCTAGAGTTACAAAATGGCTCGTTATATCGGTGAGGTCAACAACTCTGAACTTGTACTGCAACTCCATAACAAGGATTATTGAAGGAAGCCCGTATTCTTGATTCCAAAGGAAACTTCGTACGCGAACTTTTCAGTCAGGAAATCCTTCATAAGACTCTAGATTTTTCCAAAAAGAAAGATTGAGATTCAACGGGTGAGACTATTTCCACGAGAATATAAAGAAGAGAAAATAGGAGAGGATTCAAACAGAAATTACCGCCGTCAGAACACCTTCGTGAGCGGACCGCTACAACAAATAAACTACTCTCCCACTCTGGCTCGCGCTATTCTGAGCTTCTTGTCAAGCGCTTCTCTCTCCGAATCTCCCGCGTCTTGAAGATCATCAAGTTCCCGCTGGAGAGCTTCAGTGTCTTTTTTGGCGGCAGCAACATCGACCTCTTCGAGACTCTCCGACCGATCGGTAAGAATGCTTACTGTATCGTCCTTTACATCCGCAAGACCGCCGTGGATTATGAGCGTATTTTCGCCCGACCCATCAGTTCTGAACCTCAGCCTTCCCGGGAAAAGGGTAGAAAGAAAGGGCACGTGACCGGGCAGAATGCCAAACTCCCCCATCTGTCCCGGAGCAAGCAGTTCCGAAACCTCTCCGTCAAATACTAACTTTTGAGGAGTTATTATTTTGAGTCGCAGTTTTTCAGCCAATTTTTAGACCTCCCCTTAGGAAGCAATTGATTCCGCCTTCTCGCGCACTTCATCAAGATTACCAACCATGTAGAAGGCCTGCTCGGGTATATCGTCCATAGTACCAGAGATAATCTCACCGAAAGCATCTATGGTCTGCTTAATGGGGACATACTTTCCTGGAGTTCCCGTGAACTGTTCGGCCACGTGGAAAGGCTGCGAGAGATACCTCTGGACCTTTCTGGCGCGAGCAACTGTTAGCTTATCTTCTTCTGAGAGCTCGTCCATGCCGAGAATCGCGATTATCTCCTGGAGCTGCTTGTACCGCTGCAGAACTTCCTGCACGTCCCGTGCAACCCTGTAGTGTTGATCTCCGACTATTCTCGGATCAAGAATACTGGAAGTCGAGTCAAGCGGGTCCACGGCCGGGTATATTCCAAGCTCTGTAAGCTGCCTTGAGAGAACAATCGTACCATCAAGGTGAGCAAAGGTAGTCGCCGGAGCCGGGTCCGTAAGGTCGTCCGCGGGTACGTAAATTGCCTGCACGGAGGTAATCGAGCCCTTAACCGTGGAAGTGATTCTCTCCTGAAGTTCACCGAGGTCGGTGGAGAGAGTCGGCTGGTAACCAACAGCGGAGGGCGTTCTTCCGAGGAGGGCCGATACTTCCGAGCCCGCCTGAGTAAAACGGAAGATGTTGTCTATAAACAGCAGTACGTCCTGACCCTGGGTGTCGCGGAAGTACTCAGCAAGCGTAAGAGCGGTAAGAGCAACCCTAGCCCTTGCTCCGGGCGGTTCATTCATCTGCCCGAAAATAAGGCCGGTGTTTCCAAGTACCCCTGACTCCTTCATTTCCCAGTAAAGGTCATTTCCTTCCCTCGTTCTTTCTCCAACTCCGCCGAAGACCGAGTAGCCTCCGTATTCCTTAGCTATGTTATTGATAAGCTCCATCAGCAACACGGTCTTTCCTACTCCAGCACCGCCGAAAAGACCGATTTTCCCGCCTTTAAGAAATGGAGCGAGAAGATCGATAACTTTTATGCCCGTCTCGAAAAGCTCCATCGTGGTGCTTTGTTCGACAAACTCGGGCGCGGGACGGTGAATGGGCCAGCGCTCTTCGGTTTCCACTGGACCGGCTTCGTCTATAGGTTCTCCGACCACATTAAGCAGTCTACCGAGAGCTTCCTTACCGACCGGAATGGTTATTCCGTCACCGGTGTTAAGGGCAGCCTGTCCTCTTTTAAGCCCCTCTGTTGAATCCATGGCGATGCATCTTACACGGCCTCCACCCAGCTGCTGGGCAACCTCCAGAACCAGGTTCCATTCGCTTTCCCCAAGTGCCGGGTTTGTTACCTTAAGAGCTGTGAACACGGTAGGAAGAGATCCTTCTGAGAATTCAACATCCACCACGGGACCTGTCACCTGAATTATTTTCCCGATCCTTTCGTCAACAGTGCCTGCCGTATCAGCATTCCCGCCACCTGCCGTAACCGCTGTTTCAATACTCATCTTTACTCGTTGCCTCCTTTCCTTTGAGCTTCCGTACCGTTAACGATATCCATAAGCTCCGTTGTAATGATCGCCTGCCTGGTCTTGTTAAAAAGCAGGGTAAGTTTTGCTATCACATCGTCCGCGTTGCTGGTCGCGTTTTCCATAGCGGTCATCCGCGCCGCGTGCTCGCTTGTGAGTGACTCGTTCATAGCTCGCTCGATTCTAACCTGAACGTATTTCGGAAGAATTGAACCTATTATCCGCTCCTTTTCAGGCTCGAATATGTAATCCGAGGAATTCTCCGCGCCGTCGTCGGCATCCTGTCCCGAGAGCGGAAGAACTCTTTCAAAAGTCATTTTCCGTGAAATGGCGGAAACAAAATGGTTGTACGCCAAAACCACTTCGTCACTTGTCCCGACCCTGAACTCCTCCGTCAGTGCCGCAGCAAGCTCCTCGGAGAACTTATGGGAGTTTTTTTCACTAACTCCCGTATAGTACTTGCCCGTGTCTACACCGATTTTCGAAAAATAATCCCGACCACGTCTTCCGACGAAGCTCAATTTTATATTTCCGAAAATCTCCCCCTGTTCCTCAACGTAGCGCTGCATGTTTCTTATGAGCCCGCTGTTGAAACTTCCACAGAGCCCTCTATCTGAAGTAAAAAACAGAATGTGCAGATTCCTTTTTTCCTCAGGAACCCGAAGAAGAGGATGATCTTCCGATTCTGAAAGCGCCGCAACGTTTAAGACCACATCGCGGTAAGCGTCTGAATAAGGCCTGTAGGCAGTAAGAGCTGCCTGGGCTTTCTGCAGACGCACCGCAGCTATGAGCTTCATGGCACCCATTATCCGCCGTGTGCTTCTCACGCTCTTTATTTTTGTTGTTATCTGTTTAAGGCTCGGCATCGTTCTCTCCCACTACTGTCTCAGTTCAATCAAGTTCAGCTAACTGGTTGTTAAGCTCTTCAAGGGCAGCCAAAAGCTTTTCCCTCAGTTCATCCGAAACAACTTTCTTCTCTTTTATTTCCGTAAGATATTCGGGGTGCTTAGCTTCGAGGAAAGAAGACATCTCCCTCTCGTATTTTCTCACGGCGGAGACAGGATAGTTATCAACGTAGCCATTTGTAACGGCGAATATGATCAGGATCTGCTTTTCAACGGCCTGCGGCTCATACTGGTCTTGCTTGAGAGCCTCAACCAGCCTGCTTCCCCGGGCAAGCTGGTTCTGCGTTACCTTGTCAAGATCGGAAGCAAACTGAGCGAACGCCTCAACCTCCCTGTACTGGGCAAGCTCAAGCCTCAGGGTTCCGGCAACGTTTTTCATTGCTTTTATCTGAGCACTTCCTCCCACCCTTGAAACTGAAAGACCAACGTTAATGGCAGGACGCACCCCCGAGTAGAAAAGATCGCTTTCAAGGTATATTTGCCCATCAGTGATGGAAATCACGTTCGTAGGAATATAGGCGGAAACGTCGCCAGCCTGAGTTTCGATTATCGGCAGGGCTGTGAGTGAGCCACCTCCGTCCTCGTCTCTCATTTTGGCGGCACGTTCAAGCAGTCTTGAGTGAAGGTAGAAAACATCTCCCGGGTACGCCTCGCGTCCCGGCGGTCTCTTGAGAAGAAGAGAAAGCTGTCGATAAGACCAAGCGTGTTTTGTAAGATCATCGTATATTATGAGTGCGTGGCGCCCGGTGTCCCTGAAGTACTCTCCCATGGCACACCCTGAGAAGGGAGCCAGAAACTGGAAAGGAGCCGGGGTGCTTGCCGTGGCGGAAACAATTGTCGTGTACTTCATTGCATCGTGTTCCTTGAGCTTGTCTACGACCTGCGCCACTGTCGACTGCTTCTGACCCACGGCAACGTATATGCAGTGAACATCTTCTTCTCTCTGGTTTATTATCGTATCAATAGCGATAGCGGTCTTTCCGACCTGGCGGTCTCCAAGAATAAGTTCTCTCTGCCCTCTTCCTATCGGTATCATTGAATCAACGGCCTTAATTCCCGTCTGAAGGGGTTCGTTTACCGACTGGCGGTAAATGACTCCTGGGGCTTTTACTTCGATCTGTCTTGTTTCGGCGGCAGATATTTCTCCGAGGCCGTCAATCGGCCTTCCAAGGGCATCAACCACTCTTCCGCCGAGAGCGTCCCCGACCGGCACCTCGGCGATGCGTCCAGTGCGTTTCACCATACCCCCTTCGCTGAGGTGGGAATCCTCTCCGAAGAGAGCGACACCGACATTATCTTCTTCAAGGTTAAGAACAAGCCCGGTGATTCCGCCATCAAATTCGACAAGCTCTCCAGCTACAGCCTGGTCAAGACCATAAACTCTGGCGATACCGTCTCCGACGGAAATAACTGTTCCGACTTCTTCAGTATCGACCTTCCGTTCATAGCCTTTTATCCTGTTTCTGAGAATCTCGCCTATACTCTCTGCTCTTAGTTCCTGCATTACTAACTCCTTTGGAATTATTTGGAATCAGGACGGAGAAAGAACCCCTTTTATTCTCTCAAGCTGCGTCCTGACACTGTTATCGTAAATCCTGTCGCCCACCTGTGCTCTTATTCCGCCTATCATGGAAGAATCGACTCTTATCGACACATCAACCGTCTTTCCAGTCGCCGCACTAAGCGCCGCACCCAGTCTCTCAACATCTTCAGGGCTCAGATCCCTAGCTGATGTAACCTCTGCCGTCACCTTTCCCGCGGCTTCGTCAAGTCTCGCGAGCACAGATTCACTTGAGCCCAGAAGGGCCGGGATTTTGTCCATTTCAAGGACCAGCAGAAGAAATCTTTTCGTGATATCAAGAAAAGAAGTTGCCTCGAGAAAATCTCCAAGTACGGCCTTTTTCTCTTCTGTTGAATATACCGTGCTCAGAAGA
>JAPOSJ010000082.1 GCA_026709745.1 Candidatus Dadabacteria bacterium
GATAACTGTCCTCGCTGTGACTATCTGGGTTTTCGTGTCTGTGTCTCCCGTGTCCTGTTCCATTTCCCAGGTTTTCCCTTCACGGTAGATGCGAGAGTAGCCCTTTTTCATGTATTGAGAGAGGTCCGCGCACTTTTCGGTCTCAAAGCAGATAATCGCTTTTTTACCCGGGAATTTTTCAAGCAGCATAACTGTGAGGGATTGAGCGGAGTGCTCTCTTACTTCCTTTCCGCACCCGGGGCAGTGAATTTTTCCCGTTTTCGCGAACAGAAGTCTCATGTAATCATATATTTCCGTCGTGGTGCCCACGGTGGAGCGGGAATTTATTACGCTGTTTCGGCTTTCAATGGCTATCGGGGTTGGAAGACCTTCTATGTCGTCCATCGCGGGGCGTTCGACTTTCTCTATAAACTGTCTTGCATATGTTGAAAGGCAGTCGATATATCTCCTGAGTCCTTCTTTGTACACTGTATCAAGAACTAGGGAAGATTTGCCGGAGCCGCTTAAGCCCGTTACCACGGTGAACCTGTTTTGAGGAAAGAAAACATCTATATCTTTCAGGTTGTTTGCCCTTGCGCCCCTCACCTCTATATATTTGTTTTGCTTAGCGGTCTTTGCCATGATAATTCCCGCTCTGCGGGCTTGTTACTTACCCTGCCATCTGTAAAGAGATTGAGGTTTGCCGGGCATTCGGTATTCTTTTCCTCAGGGGAAATGGATTATCCTTGGTTTCTCACTTTAATTTTACACAATTATCATGCGGTTTTTCCGGAAGACGGAGTTTCTGGTTGGTTCGGCGTCAAGTTCCAGTGAAGTATTTTCCGTATGTTTCTTGTTTTGAGGTAAATAGATGATTTCTCTAAAAGCGATTGATGAGCAGATAGCGGAAGTTATATGCATGGAAACCAAGCGCCAAGAATGGAAGCTTGAGATGATAGCGTCTGAGAACTATGTGAGTGATGCGGTGATGGAGGCAATTGGGTCTGTGCTCACGAACAAGTACGCGGAAGGTCTTCCCGGCAAACGTTATTACGGAGGGTGTGAATTTGTCGACGTGGCCGAGGATCTGGCCCGCGAGCGGGCCCTTGAGCTTTTCGGGGCGGATGCAGTGAATGTGCAGCCTCACTCGGGAGCGCAAGCGAACATGGCCGTGTTTTTCTCCGCCCTTAAACCCGGAATGACTGTATTGGGCATGAAGCTTGATCACGGGGGCCATTTAACCCATGGACATCCCGTCAATTTCTCAGGACAGCTTTACAATGTAGTTGCCTATGGGGTGTCAAAGAAAACGGGAACGATCGATTACGACGAGGTTAGAGAACTTGCCCTCAAACATTCCCCTAGGCTTATAATAGCCGGCTGGAGCGCTTATCCAAGAGATGTAGACTACTCAACGTTCAGAAGCATAGCAGATGAATGCGGTGCGCTCTTGCTAGCGGATATAGCACATCCTGCGGGGCTTGTTGTCGCGGGACTTCACTCAGACCCTGTCCCCCACTGTGATTTTGTGACAACTACCACGCATAAAACGCTTCGCGGACCTCGTGGAGGCATGGTAATGATGAAGGAGGAGCACGCAAAGACTCTAAACAGCAGGGTTTTTCCCGGAACGCAGGGTGGCCCTCTTATGCATGTCATAGCAGCAAAGGCTGTAGCGTTCAAGGAAGCTCTCGGACCCGAATTTCTTGAGTACCAGCGCCAGACCGTGAGAAACGCAAGACGTCTCGGGGAAAATCTTGTAAACGCGGGTCTGCGTCTTGTTTCCGGAGGCACTGATAATCATCTTGTACTCATTGATCTTACGGAAACGGATTTAACGGGCCGGATAATCGAACAGACGCTTGAGAAAGCTGGAATAACGGTCAATAAAAATACTATCCCTTTTGATCCACGCCCTCCCATGGTTACAAGCGGCGTGAGAATAGGCACTCCTGCGATTACCACTAGGGGAATGAAGGAGCCGGAAATTGATACTATATCCGGCTTCATAAAAGAGGCTTTTAACAATCACGATAATGAGAAGGTGCTCGGCAGAATAAAGGAAGATGTGAGGGAACTCTGCACGCGTTTTCCCATTTATGGTCACAGGCTCGGTGGATGAACAATGAAGTGTCCTTTCTGCAGATCAGATGACACCAGAGTAGTTGATTCAAGAGAAGGAAAAGACGGATTTTCCGTCAGGAGGCGGCGAGAGTGCAACGACTGCCAGGAGAGGTTCACTACTTATGAGAGAATTCACCACGCCGAGGTCATGGTGGTGAAAAAAGACGGGCGCAGGCAAGAGTTTGATCGCAACAAGATAATAGCGGGGATGCGCAAAGCATGTGAGAAAAGACCGGTCAGCACCGAGGTTATAGAGGATTTTGTTTCCGGTCTTGAAAAGGAGCTTCTTGAAAGGGGAGAGAGGGAAATATCAAGTGAAGAGATAGGCAAGAGGCTTGTAGACAAGCTCTATGATATTGACCAGGTGGCGTACGTAAGGTTCGCTTCGGTCTACAGGTCATTTAAGGATGTAAACGAGTTTCTCGATGAAGTAACGGGCCTTCTCAAGGAGAAAAAATAAGTTGTATGCTGGTTGATTCCCACGCGCATCTGCTAAGCCTTGAAGACCCTGCGGGCTCTGTATCCAGAGCCGCGGAACAGGGAATCGGAAAAATCATATCCATCGGCACGGGAATTGAGTCTTCTCTTGCCACTTTGGGTTTTGCGGACAAGTACAGGGGAGTTTACGTTTCGGTCGGAATCCACCCTCATTCAGCTTCCAGCTTCAGCGAAGAGGCCATGAGGGAGTTTGAAGCAATGGCTGTGGTTCCGAAAGTTGTCGCGATTGGAGAGACAGGTCTTGATTACCACTACATGAATTCTTCTAGGGAAGATCAGATAAGGTCGTTTGAGGCTCATATCAGCCTTGCACGGCGTCACGGTCTTCCTTTCGTGGTACATGTAAGGGATGCGGAGGATGAACTGCTTTCAATTCTCCGCGCAGCGGATCTGGGTGAAAAACCTGGAGTTATTCACTGTTTTTCAGGAAATTACGAAACTGCGAAGAGGTATATTGATCTCGGTTTTTTCATTTCCTTCTCGGGAATAGTGACTTTCAAGAAGGCTGAAGAAGTAAGAGATGCGGCTGGCAAAATTCCGATAGAAAGACTGCTTTATGAGACGGATTCTCCTTACCTGGCACCGGTTCCTGAGAGGGGAAAGCCTAACGAACCGCGCAATGTGGTTTATGTTGCAAGGGTTTTGTCCAGAATCAGGGGACTTTCTCTTGAGAAGTTCACTTCGATTGTTTTTGAAAACATGACCGAGCTTTTCGCAAAGGTGTCGAAAGACAGAGACAGTCTTATCTAAACCGAAAAATCAAGAGGTGTTTTTGTGAGCGGAAAATCAAAAATAGCTGTAACCATGGGAGATCCGAATGGGATAGGTCCCGAGGTCTGCATAAGGGCTTTTTACGACGGTTTCTTCGAGGAGATATACGATATTGTATTTGTCGGAAGCAAAGCTGTGCTTGAGAGGGCTAACGGCGAGTTCGGAAAAAACAGTACTCTTTCGATTGTAGACCCGACGGATTTTACCCTTGGTGACATTGAAGAGGGAGTGATGTCCGAAAAAGCGGGCAGGGCTTCTGTTGCGTGCATAGAGAAGGCTGTGTCCATGGCCCTTGCGGGTGAGGTACAGGCTCTTGTCACTGCTCCGATAAGTAAAAAATCCATACACATGGCCGGTTCTCCATACCCGGGACACACAGAGATGCTGATGGATCTTACGGGTTCCCGGAACGTGGTAATGCTTTTTGAGGGAACCAGATTCCGAGTCGCTCCCGTAACCATACATGTTCCCCTTCGCGACGTTCCGGACCTGATTACGGAACAAAGCGTTTATCTCACTGTCTCCATATCAGCACGGGAGCTCAGAAGAAGGTTTGGTCTTGAAGATCCCAAGATAGTTGTCTGCGGACTTAATCCCCACGCGGGCGAGTCTGGATCTTTCGGAAACGAGGAGCAGGAGTATATTGTTCCCGCAATCGAAAGGGCCAGAGCCGAGGGCATATCGGTCGAGGGACCTCTTCCTGCTGACACTCTTTTCTACGATGCTCTTCGAGGCAGGTGGGACTTGGTAGTCGCCATGTACCACGACCAGGGTTTTGCGCCGTTTAAAATGCTTTCTTTCGATACAGGGGTTAACGTTACCTTGGGACTACCCATACTTCGCACTTCTCCTGATCACGGAACTGCTTTTGACATAGCTTGGAAAGGAGCTGCACGTCCCGAGAGCATGATTCAGGCTATAAAGGTAGCCATGGAAATATGCGAGTGATGCAAGGCCAGTAAGAGTCTCTTACAAGATTCAACTTGTGCCCGAAGTCTCTTCTGCCTGTCTGACGTTACATTCTCGGATGAATTATTTTACCTGGCAGTCCTGACGGTTGTATGGAAATCGGTTCTCCCGACAAGGACTGCTGATCTGCTTGACTTGCGGCTCCGGGAGCTCTCTGTGCCGTAGAACCAGAATCGGGGCAGGTGCCGCCGTCCCGGTACGCAAGGGCTGTTTTAAGGAGAATCTCCTCGGGATCGCCTAACAGATGGTTAAAGTCTTCTGTAGCCTGACATGTCGGGGTAAAACCCTTTTCATAATCCGCTTCTCCCTTGGCGTTTACTCCTCTGAAGTTAATCGAGAAGTAAACAGTTCCGCAGTTCTCAGTGGGAAGAAACCCGTAGGGCTTGCCGCAGGTTGGGGAACCGATCACGATCACGTCGATATCTACTCCCCGCAGAGCACTTATTATTGATTCACTTGCGGAGCATGTTTCATCGCTTGTGAGAACGAACAGACGCTTCAGGCCAATGCTGGGAACAGTTAAATCAGTATCGCTGAGAGTATCTTCAGCTGGAAATTCAAAAGCGAAATTAAATGTTTCTGAATCGATATAGCCCTTGCCGTTTGTCTCAACCTTCTCGAAAACCTCTCCTTCCTTTTCGGTTCCGGCGACCATTGAAGCAAGGATCTGGGCCACATACAGGAGCCCACCACCGTTGTAGCGAAAATCAATTATCAGATCATCAATACCACTATTTTCAAGAAACTTTCTTCCCGCGCTTATAATAGCCTCTGCCGCGGGAGCTGAGTGGTCGTTAAACAGCATGTAACCGATGCGGTCTCCATTGGAAGCGGTAAGAATATCTACGTTATGGACCGGAGAGGATGTTATTGCAGCGGATGTCATTGTAACTGTGCGGGGAGTGTCTGATCCAAGATCAAGAACTGTGAAAGTGTGGGTCTTATTCACCTCTGGATAAAGTCCGGCGTTTAACACGTCTATGTTGTTCGAATCCAGCACACGTTCTCCGTCAATAGCGAGAATCCGTGCGCCGCGGGAAAGATTGACACCAGAAGAGGTTGCCGGTGAATTCGGTTCTGTATAGGCAACCCTTACGTCTCTGGGAGGGCTGGCTTGCAGAAGTACAAACCTAGCGCCATATCCGCTTGAGACGCTATCTCTTGACTGAAGGTACTCAACTGTGGATTGGGTGAAATGAAACTTATCTTTGGGATCACCCGCCGCGTTTGTTTCGAAGGTCTTCATCAGTTCAAAGTAAACGGGTGTGCTGCAGCAGGCGGGATCCTGATCCTTAATCTCATCATACCACAGATAGGTTTCATTGCTCCAAGAGCGCAGCCAGTTGTTTTCATCAGCGTAAATGCCGGGAGTAGTAAGCTCCTTATAGTAAGCCTTACTGGGATCGGCACATATATCTGCAAAAGTTTCACTGGAATAAAACACCGGCTCTTCTTTCTGCACTTTCTGGACTGTTTCATAGGTGTCACCACAGCCTAGAAAGACCGATAGTCCGAGAAGAGCAAGACATACAGCGAGCGTACGAATTAATGATAATCCTTTAATCAAAAGTTTTTTCCTCCTTGGAACAATCTGGCAGTCTGAACCTATGGTCTGACCGAAGACAGGATAACTGCGAAACAGGATTTATCAACTGATTATGAAGGGAGCGTGGATATTATTGCGAACCGTTTTCAGATTGACGGGGAACCTGTTCAGCTTGTTATCAGTCAAGAATTAAGTCCCGGCAAGGTGGAACGTGTAAAAGAAGTCATATTGATAGAGGTTTCATCTTTGTGGGAGCTTCTTGCTGCCGCTCCTTGAATCCTAGCCGAATCTGAGAAAGGACAAGCGCCTTCTTTTTTTACATGCGGTTTTGAGAAATTTCGCACTCTGTCAGCAGAGGCAGTATTTCTGCCGATTTTCCCATTACGCTTACGTCATAAAGATCTGTTCCGGGAGTTCTTTCAATATTGATTTCAACTACCGGTTTTTCGCTTTTTTTTGCTATAAATCCCATCGATGCCGCCGGTTCAACCACCCCCGAGGTTCCCACTATGAGAAGAAGATCACATTGCTCTATAGCAAACAGGCACCTGTCTATTCTTTCCATCGGGATAATTTCTCCAAACCATACGGTGTT
>JAPOSJ010000010.1 GCA_026709745.1 Candidatus Dadabacteria bacterium
GGATTTTGTCCTTTTCAAGGACCAGCAGAAGAAATCTTTTCGTGTTATCAAGAATAGAAGTTGCCTCGAGTAAATCTCCAAGTACGGCCTTTTTCTCTTCTGTTGAATATACCGTGCTCAGAAGAACACCCCGAAATTCATCAGAACCAGATGTCCTCTCAAAAAAACTCTCCACATCTGCCCTTACACCCGAGAGTTCATGTTCATCCGACGCAGAATCCACAAGCGCCGAGACAATATCTCTTAGTGTCGCAACTGTTGCCATTTTCCTTCCTCAATCATTTTTACAAAGTCATCAACAGAATCGGTCGGAAAATCTGCGTCAACCCGCTCTTTTATCATCTTTTCTGCAAGCGCTAGCGACGCATCGACCACTTCTGACTGTATCTCGTAAACCGCCTTGGTAGTCTCAAGACGAATCGTTTCTTCAACCTCTTTTTTTATCATCTCGCAGCTTTTATGCGCTGCCGAAAGAAGTTCATCTTTTTCGTTCTCGCCCTGTTTTTTTATGTTTTCCTTAAGAGCCTCTATTTCCGAGGCAACCGTGTTAAGTTTTGCCGAATATTCCTCAAGCGTTATCTTGGCTTGCTCGGATGCCGTGGCGGCCCGTTCAACTTCCGAGTGTAAACTCTCTTTCCTGTTTTTAAGAAAAGAGAGAAAGCGTTTTCTTAAAAAATATACGAGAAAACCGATAAGCAGAACTAGGTTAAGCGCATGCTTCCCTACAAATGCCCAGTCAAAATTACTATCCAAATCAGTTATTCCCCCTGAAATCAAAATCTCCGACCTGCATTAGCTTTGTGCTCCCTTTCCAATAACTCGGTCTCTTATCTCCGCCGCAAGCGAATCTATCTCGTCGTGCAGGTCCGCCCTTATCTTCGCAACCTCGCTCCCAAGAGTTTCTCTCGCACCTTCAAGCTCCGTTGCCGCCGTTTCTCTTGCCAGAAGAAGCATCCTTGATGCCTCTCTCTGCCCCTGCTGGCGGAGTTCATTTCTTGTCTCCGTCGCCTCGGCTCTCGCCTCGGCAAGTTTCTCTCTGTACTCGGCAATGGCCCCCTCGGCCTTGCGGGTCATCTCCTCAGCTTCTTTGAGCGTACCTGCGGTAAGCTTCTCTCTTCTATCCCAGACCCCCAAAAGCGGTCGAAGCACCAGCCTGTTGAGGAGAAAGAGCCCAATAAGGAAAATAACGAACTGAATCGCCAGAGTCTTGTCGACGCTCAATATGTTCTCTGCGGCATTTGCCGAGGGAACAACTGCAAAAGTCAAAACCGTGACATATAAAAATGTCTTAAGTTCAGAAAATCTCATCATTGACCAACTCCAAATTTGCCCGCTAGACTGTTTTTTCGGTCAGTCCATTCTCCTTGCTTTCTCTCTCGAACAACCAATTCAAAAGTGGAGGCACTATAAAGGTTGTCAGTATAACCATAGCCATAACGGCAGAGAAAAGATCAATTTTAAAAATACCGTGCACAAGACCGATCTTCGCAAAAATAAGCCCGACCTCACCCCTTGGGATCATTCCGACCCCAATTATACTTTTTCTTACGCCTTTTTCATAGACCACATAACCGCTTACATACTTACCGATAACTGCCGCAGCGAAAAGAATTAAAGCGACTGATATTACCATAATATTTTCAGATACAAAGGGATTAAATACAGAAACATCCACGGCAGCTCCCAACATCACGAAAAATATCGGTGCGAAAAAATGCGAAAGAGGCTTTATACCGCTATCAATAGTCTTGATCTGATCTGTTTCACGAAGAACCAGGCCAGCTGCAAATGCCCCAACCAAGGGAGCCAGAGAAAAAAGATTTGAGCAGTAAGAATAGACAAAACAGAAGACTATTGCCATGCCCCATACGAGATTGTTTCTATCGATGCGGGAAAAAAACCCGAAAATCCTGGGGGCGATAATCCTGCCGAGAACTATGGAGCCTACAAGAAAACCGGAGGCCTTAGCTGTTATAAATGCCACTGACCCTAATGTAATGTGCACTTCTCCCGCGCCTTCCGATCCAAAAGAACTCACTATACTGCTTACAACCCCTAGTATTATAAGCCCGAGCACATCATCTATTATGGCTGCGGTAATAATTATCCTTGCCTCCTTAGTCTGAAGACGCTCAAGATCTGCAAGGACCCTGGCAGTGATCCCGACGCTCGTGGCGGTAAGCGTTGCTCCCGTCACTATGGCCACAAGCTCTACCATATTGGCTTCAAGGCTAAGTATTGAGAACTTCTGAAAATAAATTATGGAGAAGTAGCCCAGCATAAATGGAAAAACCACCCCTGTTATAGCCACCAGTGCAGAGACGGGTCCCACTTTTACTAGATCTGCTATCCTGGTTTTAAGACCTATTTCGAAAAGAAGAAGCACAACCCCTATTTCCGCAAACAGGTGAAAAGTTTCATATCCGACCATGCCTTCTGTGGACGGAACAAGTGCCAGAACACTAGTGCTGAGAAAAACTCCTGCAAGCAACTCCCCGAGAACTGAAGGCTGACCGATCTTTTCAGCCAGATGACCAAAGACCTTAGCAAAAATAAGAACTATCAGAAGATAGAAGATAAATTTTTCTACTGATAAATGCTCTACATATTCCATTGTCGTGTCTTGGGAAATTCGCGGGTTTTGTTAGATTAGAACGCAGTTTAGTATCATAAAACGGAGATGTCGTCAAAAAGCTTACAGCTATCAGCTGTTTAAGTTGGTATGGTGAACGTTTCATCAGCCAAAATCTGAAATCGTGAAATTACAGAAATTTTCTCCAAAAGTAAGAAATGTTTCATTTTAAAAAATTTTTCTTTTAAGTCTGTTCCAGACCAACGCATGAATAAATATTGTTTTTGTCTGAAACACAAGCAGAACATAGCCCAATGCAGCTTCAGGCAAACTGAACAAAAATCCTGCGGTATTACCTCTTTCAATAACTGCAAAATCCTGTCCGTTACTTATTAACCCTGCAGAAGAAATCATACGCCACAAGATACACCTTTTCGTACTCAGCACTAACGCAGAGTCTTTCTACGCTGTCTTTCCAACTGCACTTTTCATCCATACCAATTTTTATATCACTCTCTAAAAACCCTTAAGGCTTTGTCTAATTTGGGTACACTAAATGTGTCGCCAGTCACGATGAAGTAACTTAATCATTCAGAGAATTTGGGTTCGTCACAGCTGGACAAAGCCGGATTCGGATCCAAGTCGTATACATGGCAAATAACCCTCAAGATATCGATACCGGCTCATGGCTGCGGCCAGCGGGCATCCTGCCACCTTTGCTGGCCGGCGCTCTGTTTGTGTGGTTCGCCACAATGATACCCCCTATTGCGGCGCTAGACACCTTGCGTTTTGTGTGGAACTGGGTGCCAAGTCTGGGAATCAATCTGTCGTTTTTCATCGACGGGCTAAGCCTCACATTTTCGCTTTTAATTTCGGGGATTGGGATACTGGTATTCCTATATGCGTCGAAATACATGCAGGGACATGTGCATTTCGCAAGGTTTATGCTGTTCATTGTTCTGTTCATGCTGTCGATGCTGGGTCTTGTGCTGGCTGACAACCTTCTGACTCTGTTTGTCTTTTGGGAACTAACAACGATCACCTCTTATCTTTTAATCGGTTTTGAGCATACAATATCAAAGGCCCGGCGTAATGCTTTGCAGGCACTTTTAGTGACGGGAACCGGGGGACTCGCTCTTCTGGCCGGATTCATACTGATCGGGACAGTTGCGGAGACCTTTGAACTGTCAGAAATCCGAGCGCAAGGGTCTGTTCTCATCGACAGCACGCTTTACCTACCCATTCTGATTCTCTTCCTTGCAGGCACTTTCACAAAGTCGGCGCAGTTCCCTATGCACTTCTGGCTGCCCAACGCAATGGCAGCTCCGACGCCGGTGTCGGCATACCTGCACTCGGCCACCATGGTGAAGGCGGGTATCTACCTTATGGCACGGATGCATCCAAGCCTCGGAGGGACGGAGGTCTGGCTTTGGACTCTTACAGTTTTTGGGGCGGTCACGGCAGTTTTCGCAAGTGTCTTAGCACTGAAGCAGACGGATCTGAAACAGGCACTGGCGTATACAACTTTGATGGCACTTGGGACGTTGACGCTTTTCCTCGCAGGGGATGTATCCTACGCGATCACGGCGGCGATGACATTTCTGCTCGTCCATTGCTTTTACAAGGCAGCGCTGTTCCTCGTCGTCGGAATCATTGACCACGAAACGGGAACACGGGATATTCACATGCTTGGCGGGCTGGCGAGAGCGATGCCGGTCACCTGCCTTGCGGCAGGGCTCGCGGCGCTTTCCATGGCCGGTTTTCCTCCGTTTCTGGGTTTTATAGGCAAGGAGCTGAAATATGCCGGAGCGCTTGCCATGCAGTCTGAGCCATATCTGGTCGCAGGAGCGGTACTCGTCTCCAATGCGCTGATGTTTGCGGTGGCGGGCATTGTGTCATTTTCGCCCTTCTGGCGACGGCATCTGGCCGAAGGACTAACCGCTCACGAGGCGCCCTGGCAGATGCTGGCGGGGCCCCTGATCCTTGCCGCCTGCGGGGCGGTTTTCGGGATTTACCCGTCCTTGGCGGCGGAGATTCTTGTCAATCCGGGCGTTGTGGCCATCGCAGGCTCGGATGTAAAAACACATGAGTTGAAGCTCTGGGAGGGAATTAACCCACCTCTGATCTTGTCGCTGGCGACCTTTGTTCTAGGAGTTCTAATCTATAATTTCCACAGAAGACTACGAGAGTGGATTACAGGTGTGGCACAGCACCTTATCAGCTTTGACAGGGGCTGGGACCAGGTGCTTGAAGGACTGAAAGGATTTGCCATTTGGCAGACACAGATCGTCCAGTCGGGTTATTTGCGACGTTACCTGTTCCTGATCTTTTTCACGCTGTCTATCGGCTTGGCCGGTATGATTTGGTGGCGCGGGCCGATACTTCCAACGCTTGAATGGCCGATGCTACTCGTTAAGCACTGGGTAGTAATTGTTCTGATCGTGGCTGGCTCAATGCTGACTCTTACCACCTCGTCGCGGGTCGCAGCCATCGCGGGGCTGGGTGCAGCAGGAATCGGAGTCGCCTTGATCTTCATTATCTTCGGGGCGCCGGATGTGGCAATCACCCAGCTTTTGGTCGATACGCTGGTGGTGGTGCTTTTCGCCAGCGCCGCCCTGAAGCTACCGTTCCTCGAACCCACCGGCCGGAAGTTACGCAGGCCCCTTGACGCAATATTGGCCCTCAGCGTGGGAACAATCATAAGCTTAATCATGCTGATCGTGACCGATGGACCGGTCGACCGGAGTCTAACCACCTATTTCGAGGAAGCCAGCTGGACCGAGGCCTTCGGACGCAACATTGTCAACGTGATCCTCGTGGACTTCCGAGCACTCGACACATTCGGCGAAATTGCGGTCGTCGTGATTGCCGCGCTTGGAGCCTATGCAATTCTCAAGGGGAGGCAGACCGCATGAAGTCGATCATTCTTCTGGCCGCGACCCGGCTTGTCATGGCGCTACTTCTGATTTTTTCCGTCTTCATGCTGTTGCGCGGCCACAACACACCCGGCGGCGGATTCATCGGTGGACTGATCGGAACGACAGGCTTCATCATCTACGCAATCTCCCGCGGCACCTTGATGGCACGTAAGGCATTACGGATCCCACCCGAGCGAATTGCAATGGCGGGATTTGCAATTGCGCTCTTCGCGGCACTGATACCTGCCTTTCTAGGCGATGGGTTTTTTGTCGGTCAGTGGATCTTCATAGGGGGAACAGAGACCGAAAAGGGACTGCCGATATCCTCAGTGCTCGTATTCGATATAGGGGTCTATCTCGTGGTGATGGGGTCAATCTTAACTCTGTGCTTGGCACTTGAAGAGGAGGTAGACTAATGGAGGCAATGCTGTCGGTACTCGTGGGCATACTGTCGGCGGCGGCGGTTTACCTAATGCTCGCACCTAACCTCCTGCGCTTCCTCTTCGGACTGATACTGATTTCGAACGCTGTGAACTTAGCGATTTTCGCAAGCGGTAGGCTTACCGAGGCGGCGGCACCCATAATCCCAGAAGGTGCCGAGGTACCCATCAGTAATGTTGCAAACGCACTGCCCCAAGCACTGGTGCTAACGGCGATCGTCATCAGTTTTGGGCTCTTCGCCTTCGCGCTCGTGCTTATCTTTCGAGCCTATGAAAAGCTGGGGACACTTGATTTGAACGAAATGCGGGCGGCCAAGCATGAGGAGCACAGTCAATGAGCTGGCTGCTAGCCGCCCCCCTGATTCTGCCCTTTGTCACAGCGGTGATCGCCTTTTTTGTCAAGGACGGCACAGCCGGGAGATGGTGTTCCGTGCTCGGATCGCTGCTAACGCTCTTTGCTACCATCGCGTTAATGATGACAGTGCGGCGGAGTGCGACTTGTTGAAGCCGTATCCGGCGAACTTTTCCATCAGGTCG
>JAPOSJ010000103.1 GCA_026709745.1 Candidatus Dadabacteria bacterium
TCTTTGCTGAAACCTTCTCAACCCCGGGGTATTCGGAGAACTTACGTTAAGCGTAAAGTAAGAAGCATTGTTGCGAAATCTCCTCGCGACTGCTGCGTAGGCACCGGGTGCGTCCGCATGGCTTACATCCGAGTTCACTCCCAGGTTTATTCCAAGCGGAATGTCAAGACGTCCGTACCGCGAAATATTCAGGAAAACCTCATCCATCCCGGGACTGTTAAGTCCAAGAGAATTGATACAGACTTCGGGAGTTACCATAAACTGCCTGGGCTTCGGGTTGCCTTTCTGGGGCTTCTCCACAACGGAACCCACTTCAACCCCCGCGAAGCCTATAGCGTAGAGGGCCCGCACCGCCCTGCCCGTCTTGTCCCACCCCGCTCCCACTATGAGCGGATTTTCAAAGGACACTCCTCCTACTGTAACTCCCAGCCTTTCATCACGTATCCTGCTTCCTCCGCTCGAGATAAACTCAAGCAGCCTTAACGTGTGGACCGACACCTCACAGAAGCGCATAAGCTCCTTAACTCGGATGTGCCATGTCTCAGAATCAAGACGGTCAAGAAGCGGCCTTACCAAAGTCTTGTAACTCATCGATTCATACCTCTAATTGTTTAGAATTCTGCTTAAGCCATTGCCTGCACTCCCTGAAGTCGGGAATAATCCTCTCCACATGACGCCAGTAATCTGGCGAATGGTTATGTTCAAGAAGGTGACACAGTTCATGCACAACTACGTAATCAACAATGCGCTGAGGGGCTATCACTATTCTCCAGTTGTAAGAAATATCGCCCTTGGCTGAACACGAACCCCATCTGGACTTGTAATTTTTTACAGATACAGAGCGAGGTTTTACCTGCAGGATCTTCGCATACCTGCGGGTTTTTTCCTGAAGCTTCTCCCTAGCGTGTCTTTGATACCATTTTATAAGAAGAGATCTTACCTGTTCTTCTCTTGTTCCCAGAGAACCTGAGACGGTTGCCTCAAGGTATCCTTCTCTGAGCTTCACCGATGGAGCATCGCCGTTTAGAACTTTTAACCTGTAGTTCTTTCCAAGATAGGAAAAAGTCTCTCCGCTCACAAATTCCCTAGTCCGAGGCGGTGCTACAAACTCAGTTTCCCTGAGCTTCCGTTTTATCCAAGGAGATTTCTTCTCTATCAGGTCACGGATATAACTATCTGAAAGTTCCTTTGGAACCCTGACTTTTATACCTTCTCCGTCAAGGCAAATAGACGCGGACCTTTTACGGTCCGTCCGAATAACTTCAACTGAGAACTCAAACCCATCTATCATTTGAACTTCACCTTCGCAAGTTCCATGAACCGATCAGTAACGGGTTTCACCAGGGATTCTTCAAAATTCTCAATCACAACTCTTTTTATCTCCCGTTTGACTCTTCTCTGTTCATCCCATTTATCAAAAAAATCTACTATTTGTGTCGCCTTATCAAGCATCCCCACAAGAGATCTGGTGACCTCTTTTACCTTCTTCTTAGTCTGCGCGTCCATGTCCATCTCCTTACCACTACACGTCATCTCTGCCATCAGGATGTTATAGAAAGGCTGTTCAGTGCTTGTGAGACCAGTTTCTTCTGACTGTTTTTCACGCTCAGTTTCTATGTTTTCCCTGAAATCAAGAAGAAACTGTACAAGCTCATCCCATTTCTCTTTATGTCTTCTGATTATGTCTTCAAGCCTTTCGGAGAGTTTCCTGTAGTACTCCGGGTCATCCTCAAGTTTTATCTTTATGTGATGTCTGATCGCGTGTTCTATTTCAGATGCCTTTGAACGGGAGGACTTATGGATGTTCAGTTTTTCCCTGTAATCCGCCGCGAGAAGGTCAACCGGAGGAATCTTGGGATCAACCCCAGTTGAATAGACATGTTCTTCAATCAATCTGCGTACTTTTTCGCCCACGCCCGATATATTCAACTGATCGTCTCTGTAGAGATTCCTTGCCCCCACTGAAATTTTACCCAGAAGTCTTAGATCGTTAAGAAACGGAGCCGCAGCTGAATCCGGGAGGATGATGTCCATCTGCCTTGAGAATGTATGAAAGTCTGCCTGGAAACTCTGCCGTCTTATTTCATCCCCAAGAGACATGACGCATGCTTCAATATCCTTGGGATCAAGACCATCAAAATGTTTCATGACCCGGGTATGGACATTTTTGAGCCTCGGGATTTCTTCTTTAAGTTCGATTAATGCTCCCGATATGTCTTCAGTCGAGAACATCTCAAGAGCTTCTGTCAGATAATCGGAAAGACCGTAATAGTCGACTATGAAACCCCGGGACTTATTTTCGCTTGTCCTGTTTACACGAGCTATTGCCTGAAGCAGATTGTGGTCAGTAAGCCTTGTGTCAAGATACATCACCTGCGCTATAGGGGCGTCAAACCCCGTTAACAGCATATCCTTCACTATGAGAATAGCGAGGTCAGATTCTCCTTCTCCGTACCCAAACGGTTTCTTGAAATCTTCAATCTGCTTTTTGTGTCTGTGTTGGTTTGTGTGTTCCCAGAATTGTTTTCCGTCATTGTGATCAGCCGAGATTATGACTGCAGAGCGAGGCGCTTCCAGCTTATCAAGCTGTTCCTTATATGTGATTGCCGCGTTTCGTGATGAAGTGACTATCATTGCCTTAAAACCATTTGGCTGGATATGCTCTTTGTAGTGCTTTATTATGTCTATGCATACCCTTCTTATGCGCATGGGCGCTTCCAATACGGCCTTGTCCGTTCCGAACTTTTTCTTTATCTCTTCTCTTTCTTCAGGGCTTCGATCTTCAAAATATGCATCAAAAAGACCGTCAAGAGAGTCTCCAGTTACTTTCACTGCTGGCTCGCGGCCCTCATAGAGAATCTGTACTGTTGCCCCATCTCTTACCGCCTCTTCAATTGTGTAGGTATCTATGTAGGATCCGAATGTGCTGGTGGTCTTCTGAGACCTTATTAACGGGGTTCCGGTAAATGCGATACGGCATGCGTTGGGTAGCGCTGTGTTGATCGCTACGCCAAGCGAGCCGTAATGGGTGCGGTGTGCTTCATCAGCGAGAATGATGATTTTCTCTGATTTGTTAAGAACAGGAAACTTTAATTCATCCATTTCTTCCTGGAACTTCTGAACCGTTGCTGTAACGATGTCCGAAGAATCTTTTGAAAGCAGTTCCTTCAGGTGATTTATAGAGTCTGCCTGGTGAACAGTCTCGTTCTGGGCGTTTCTGAAGATTGCAGTCAACTGGTTATCAAGCTGGATCCTGTCGGTAAGGAAAACCATCTTGCAGTCCCGAAGTTCCGGCTCTCTTCGTATCTTGAGCGTTAGAAACATCATCGTAAGGGATTTGCCTGATCCCTGAGTGTGCCAGATGACTCCGCCTTTTTCCTTGCTGCTCTCTCCGATCTTTATACGTTTGATTGTTCTGTGCACGGCGCGGAACTGCTGATACCGGGCAATCTTTTTCAAAGTACGGCCACCTGAGGGTTCAAACACTGTGAAGTTCTGCAGGATGTCGAGGAAATTCTTTTTACTGAACAGTCCCGCTATCAGTATTTCCTGAGAGTTCGGTTCTGATCCGACCTGCTCTTTTGTCAGAGGGTAAGGGTCTTTCCACTCAAGGAAATGTTCTGCGTGAGAAGTTATCGTTCCGATCCGCGCTTTGTCCCTATGGGTGGATACCATCATCAGATTATAGTGAAAAAGTATCTCTGCGCCTTCATCATCTGAAGGGTTTCTTCTGTTTGCGTATCGAAGCAGCTGGCCGATCCCTTCCTGCATGGGATCGGTTGTATAAGGCGATTTGCATTCAATCACTGCCATAGGAATGCCGTTTACGAACAGGACTATATCGGGGATTATGGACTGATTAATGCCTTTGACTTTGAACTGATTCGTGCAGAGAAACTTGTTGTTTTCTATGTTTTTAAAGTCAATTATGTGAACAGTCTGGCCCTTGTTTCCCCTCCCCAGATTCTGCATTACTGAAACGCATTGATTTATTGAATTCCAGACAGACCGGTTTGCTTCAATAAGGTTTGGATAAATTGACTTTGTAAGGTCGCGGACTACTCTTCGGAGATTGTCTTCGCTTATCCAGGGGTTTATTCTGCAGATACTTTCCCTAAGCCGCTTTTCAAGAACCACATCCTTTAAGGATAAGCGTTCATCTGATTCTTCAGGTGAGAGGTTAGCTCCTTCAATATATGACCACCCAAGGGACTTCAGTTGTTTCAGTGCTGGGAGCTCTACTTTGTCAAATTCGTCGGATGCCATCAGTTTACCTTTACTCTTACTTTGCCCGTCAGCAGATCCTGCATCAGAGATTTTTTGAGGGACTTTGTCTTCTGGAGTTTGCGTTGCTTTTCTTCGATGTTTTTATCTATGGAGGTGAGGATTGAGGCGATTTTTTTTTGCTCATGGAGCGGGGGAACACTTACCGGAATAGACTTCATCTGTTTTTGATTTACCGATGGAACTGCACCGCTTTGAACAATGGTTTTCAAATCAATTGTTTGGAGAAGGTAAAACAGAAAGTCATGGTTACAATGTGATGGAATCGCAGCCATCATATTGTTATCAATTGCAGTTTCTCTAATAAGTTGTCTTCTGTTGTTCAGTAGTAATGCTGCTCCTACTTTTGCAAATACAGTTGATTGTGCAGGAAATATTTTTATCTTTGCTTCTTTACGAACTTCATTGCTAATCCAGTTATTAGATTTATATAAAAATTTTTCATTGCCAGCAAGATTCATATCGCTTACTTTAGCAAAAGGGTAAACACCTTGAGTTTTACCTTGATAAATTTCTTTAAATGCACTACCACCGGAAAACTGTGATATGCTTCCCATGTTTTTTGCGAGCCAGCTCTTTGGAATTCTCCCCAGTTTGCTGTCTTTAAACTCCGTGTGACCTATGCCCTTGGTCAGCAGCTCGTTCATGACCGCTTTTTTCAGGTCTCGGAGTTTTTCTATATGCTTCTGAGTCTTTTCTATTACCTCATCTACTGAGGTGAGAATAGAGGCGATTTTCTTCTGCTCTGAGAGAGGGGGAAGTGTAACAAATAACTCTTGGACTCTTTTAGTATCTAGGTGAAGGACAGTTGAACCAGCAGAAAAATTGACCATGAATCTCTTGATTCTGTGGGTCATGATAAGATAATAGAGAAATTTACTATCTGCTTTATCAGGATCTGTTATCAGCCGAGAAAGATCCATTGAATAAAGTGATTTATCTGCAAAACCTTCAAAATAAAGAGGACTACCTACAACATCTCCGTCTCGTGTTAAATCAGTATTTGCAAAGAGTATGTCTCCAACACTTAATATGTGGTGTTCTTTAAAATCTCCACCATAAAACTTCAAACCCTCTGGAGAATATCCCCCACTTTTAGATACGCTTTTAAGTGTAAGAAAAGGCAATCCGTTTGATTCATCAGTATAATCTTCAGATTTATAGGTAAGACCTTTCATTTGCACTGATACATTTTTAAGTCTAAGTTTTTTCCATCCCCCTGGAACTAGCTCACTCATAACCTAGTTCCTTGAGGTAATCCCACATCAATTCTTCAGACTGTTTTACCTGTGCATCAATTTCATGCAGAGAAAGTTTGTACTTGTCCCACCAGTGTTCAAACTGATTGATGACAGACTGGTCAGTGTCGTACAGGAAGTCTCGTATCTGCTCTTTGGATTCTACCTCAGGTCTGAAGTCGTAATACTCCTTATCTCGCCTGACAAAAACCGAAGAGACATCCATACCCTGCAAGGTTTCCTGAATATATTCATCCTCAACTTCAGATACTGGTACCCCCCCCTCTAGAATCGCACGTACGTCAAACGGTTCTGGCGGCGGCGAAGTATCAGCGTATCTTCGGATATTCAGGTTGTAGTCGTTTTCACGGATTTCATCCATGTGCACAACTCTTGAATATCTTTTCTCGTCAACAAAAGAATCATAGACGCTTAGAACGTGCTGTATATCCTGTCCCCGAAGTCTGTTCTGATTTTTCCCTCCCTGATATTCAAGTTCCCCGTTTATGAAAATAACCTTACCTTTGCGCTCAGAGGGCTTATTTCTGTTTATAATCAAAAGAGCTGCAGGTATGCCCGTGCCATAGAACAGTGCCTTGGGAAGTCCAATTACTGCTTCAAGCAGGTCATCTTCAAGAATGCCCTTGCGGATATTTTTCTCACTTGAACCCCTGAACAGAACGCCATGGGGGACAACTACTCCCATTTTCCCTTCCGCATTCAGGGAGGCAATCATGTGCTGAATGAACGCAAGATCTCCCGCGTCTTTCGGCGGCGTACCATATGGATAACGACCATAAGGATCATTATCGGCAACATCCTTGCCCCATTTCTTAAGAGAAAAAGGTGGATTCGCAATCACACGGTCAAAGACCATCAGTTCCCCACCAGAGGTATGCTGCGGGTCCCTCAATG
>JAPOSJ010000025.1 GCA_026709745.1 Candidatus Dadabacteria bacterium
TCCCCGTCTTGCCCCCAATAACAAGCCCTCCATAGATTCCAAATTCCAGCAATATGGACGCTGCCAGGGGTATGAGGTAGGAAGCACCGAGGTTTGACTTGTAAGTCTCGCGGGTCTGTTTCCGTATTTCCCTGACCTTTTCCTTCCTGAGCCTCTTGCTCTTGTAGTAGTTTTTTAGCTCTTGTTCGAGATTTTTCATGATGTTCATTTGGCCGCATCAAGCGCCGCCAGCTTCTTTTTACTTCTATGTATAAGGCTCAGTACAGTTCCGCGTGGTCTGCCCGTAATGGCTGCAATTTCTTCGGTTGAATAACCTTCAACTATATGTAGAAACAGCGCTTCCCGCTCAATATCACGCAGTCTCCCAAGCATCTGATCTATAGCCACAATAGCGTGTTCCCTATCCGTATTTCCTGAGTCCGAAAAGTGCTCATTTTCGCTTTTAAGTTCGATAAACTGTATACGCTTGGCTCTTCGGTACTGGTCGATGTAAAGGTTGCGGATAGTTGTGAAGAAAAGGGCCTTAGTAATATTATTGCCGTAGCGTTTATAGGTTTTAAGCCAAGCTATCTGTACCAAGTCCTCAGCGTCATGATGGTTGTGCGCGAGAGCACAAGCATACTGAAAACCGCTTTGAAGCAGATCTTCCACTGTGGGTGACGACTCTTCCAAATTCTCTTTTTCCGTGACCGTTTCAGCTTTCCAGATGATATTTGCGTTTCACGCTTCCGACCTTGTGAACAACACCTTGTAGTACTCGAAACCGTCCCTCTTTCTCAATCACTAGAAAATCAAGATCGAAATAAGTGCCGGCACGGTCATGAAAATCCGCGCAGCTGACGTAGTAATCAGCCTTTTTTACTATTCCGTCATGCAGCTTTGAGAGCTTCAGTTTAAGCACATTATCCGTGAGCGCGTCATATATAACATAATGTCCATCTACGGTATTGTGGTCAATGTGTTTTTGCATTGCCACATGGATCGCACTTCGGCGCTCACCCTTTATGCTCGGGTCATCGGCTGCATGGGCACTCAGAGTCAGGGTCAGCACAAACAGTATCCCGATAAAAATTTTCATGTTGTATACCTCCTTATAACTTGTGTATTTACATTAATTAAAGACGAACGGGGTATCCTTATGATTGCATCCTATGGCAAAACAGCGATTATTTTTTTACTTTTACTGTTGCATTTATAAAAACTGTTCCTATAATCTATGTAAATTTTTTTCAGGGGGGACAAAATGCCTAACAAAAAAAATGAAAAAAAAGTAAGAGATCTTGTGGAAATGATGCAGGATCCCGACGGTTCTGGTTACATAGGAAGCGACTGCGACACTATGGAGCTTTACGAGCAGGAGCTTGAGGAGATGGAGGGAGCCGACGGTTTTTACGAAGGGGAACTCGACTTCAACTGAGCTTCCTGTTCAGACCCTTGCGTTTTTCTGATGTGAACAAGAAGCACTGATATAGCGGCGGGCGTTATGCCTGAAACACGGCTTGCCTGCCCTACAGATTCGGGCTTTATTCTTGAAAGTTTTTGGACGATTTCGTTTGAAAGTCCCGGGACATTTCCGTATTCGAATTCTTCTGGGATTTTCATGTTCTCGAATTTCCGAAGCTTTCCAACTTCTTCTTTCTGTCTTTTTATATAGCCCTCGTATTTTACTTCCATCTCTATCTGTGCTCCGAGCTTGGGGGAGATTTGTGGGTTCCCCAAGGAGTCGATAAAACCTAGCATCTCATAAGTAAAACCAGGTCTTCTGAGTATCTCTTTGAGGCTCTGGGGCTTCCTGATTTTCTGGGAGCCTAGATTATCAAGAATCCTGTTTGTTTTCTCGTTCGGAAATACCTTTTCGTTCTCAAGTCTCTCAAGCTCTTTTTCAAGGGCTGTTTTTCTTGCCCGGAACTGCTTGATTTGTTCATCGCAGAGAAGACCTATAGAGTGTCCCAGCTCCCCGAGCCTCAAGTCGGCGTTATCCTCTCTCAGTATGAGCCTGTACTCGGCTCTTGATGTGAACATCCTGTAGGGTTCGTCGACCCCTTGTGTGACTAGATCGTCAATCAGGATTCCTATGTAGGCCTCTGAGCGTGTGAGTACCAGCGGATTCTTGCCCTTTATCTGAAGAGCTGCGTTTATACCTGCCATAAGCCCTTGGCTTGCGGCCTCCTCGTAACCTGTGGTACCATTTACTTGTCCGGCGAGAAATATGTTTGCAAGAAGCTTTGATTCAAGCGTAGCTCCTAGCTGTGTGGGATCGAGAAAATCATATTCAACCGCATACCCGGGTCTCATTATTTCCACGTTTTGAAGACCTTCCATTGTTCTTGAGAACTGATACTGTACTTCTATGGGAAGGCTGGTTGAAATTCCGTTGGGATATATCTCATAGGTGTTTTTCCCCTCAGGCTCAAGGAATACTTGGTGGCGGTCTCGGTCGGGAAATTTGACTACTTTGTCTTCTATAGAAGGACAGTATCTTGGTCCTATTCCTTTTATGAGGCCTGAGTAGAGGGGAGACTTGTCGATGTTTTCATTTATGACTCTGTGTGTTTCTTCATTTGTATAGGTTACGTAGCAAGGTATCTGATCTGTAGTGATTTCTCCGGTGGAAAAAGAAAAAGGTACGGGGTCCTCGTCTCCTTCCTGTCTCTCAAGTCTGTCCCACTCAATGGTTCTTCCGTCAAAGCGAGGAGGGGTTCCGGTTTTAAGCCTGCCAGTAGTGAAACCCAGATCTGCAAACGAATTTGATATGGCTCCAGCTGCAGCTTCACCGGCCCGGCCCGATGAAATCCTGGTGAGGCCTATGTGTATCAGTCCCCCGGGAAAAGTTCCAGGAGTGACCACGACTGTGTCTGAGAAGAATTTCTCTCCTAGTGCTGTACTTACACCAGCTACTTTTTTGCCGTCGATGAGGAACCGCTCAACCATAGCTTGCTTTATTTCTATGTTGGATTCATTTTCAAGTGTCTTTTTCATATAGGCTTTGTAGCTCTGGCGGTCGGCCTGTATTCTGGTTGCCTGAACAGCTGCTCCCTTTCGGGTATTAAGCCTTCTGAATTGTATGGCGCAGGTGTCCGCGGCCTTTCCCATCTCGCCGCCAAGCGCATCTATTTCTTTTACCAGATGACCTTTTCCTACGCCTCCTATTGAAGGGTTACACGACATGAGTCCGATGGTATCTATATTTGCCGTGAGAACCAGTGTTCTGCAGCCCATTCTGGCCGCGGCGAGAGCCGCCTCGCAGCCCGCATGACCGGCTCCGATAACTATCACTTGGTATTTTTTTGAACTTATGAGAGACATTTTCCGAATCGTCCGAGTGGTTTTTCCGTGCCAAGTATACCTGCCAAAGCCCGGCGGATAAACGAAAGATAATCTGGATCTTTATTGACTGTAGAAAACACATTCAAATTTGCCGAATTCTATACAATTTGTTAAAATCCCACGGAATGATATCTTCTCAATTCTTAGAATTTCTATCCGCAGTCAAGCAAAATCTTGACAAAAACGCCTACGCAAGTGAAGCGGCAGTCAGCATGATGATTGTTCTGCCTGTTCTTAAGCATTTAGGCTGGCAAACAGACAATCCTTTGTATGTTTGCCCTGAGTACCCGCTTGGTAACCGCAGGGTTGATTACGGTCTCAGGATTTCTGAGGGCAAAGAAGAGGGGCTTCGATGCATAATTGAAGTCAAGGCAGTGGGGAATATTATGGCTGCGGATCGCCAGCTTTTTGAATACGCATTCCATGCGGGTGCTCCTTTGGCTATTCTTACAGACGGAAAGCTGTGGAGATTCTATCTTCCCTTTGCTGTGGGACAGTATGAGGAAAGGCTTGTCCGCACTCTGGATGTTCAAGAAGATTCAACTGAGGAAGTGTTTGAAGTGCTGGCACGTTATTTATCCTTTGATAATACGCATTCAGGACAAGCGAAAGAAAATGCGGAGAGTGACCTCAATGAACGTATTAACAAGAGAGAAGCCAGGAAAAATATTTCTAAAGCTTGGAAAAACTTGCTGGAGGGAACTTCTGACAAACTCATTAATCTTTTGGTTGAAGAGACCTCGCTAATTGATTCATTCGCTCCAGAAAAATCGGATGTGGCAAGCTTCCTGAAAAGTTTCACCAATCCTGAATCAAATCCTGACCCCATTAAACCACAACCCAGGCCTACCCCCCCCCCTTAACAAAAGTACAATTTTTTCTACTGGGACAAAAGCATACAGAGACCAACATGACAAACGCGTATGTGAAAATTATAGAAATCCTTGCCGATAAAGACAAAGATTTTATTGCTCGCCTTGCCCCAAAGACTAAAGGAAAGAAAAGACAATGGTTATCCCGGAACCCAGAGGATATGGTTAATAGTAAATGGGCCAGAAAAATCTCCCCAGAATGGTGGTTAGATCCCCATTCGTCTAGTGAAGGCAAAATCAAGAGATTGAAGTTAGCCTGTGAAGTTGCAGAAATTCCTTTTGGAAAACCTAGAGGACTGAAAATCGTCTTTTAATCAGAAAGTCATCCCTTTTCATTGAATTTGTCTTGAGCGGTATTACTATAGTATCTAGTAAGAGAAAACATTTGTTTCACTTGAGGTTTGGAAAATATTTCGGAGGCGTTTTCAGAAGATGAACACTCTTAAAAGTCTTTTTCTACTAGCTTTTCTCTCAGCCATACTGGTCTGGGTGGGAGGTATGATCGGCGGCAAGGGCGGTGCCATGGTGGCACTTATCCTCGCGGGAGTAATGAATTTCGTTAGTTACTGGTGGAGCGACAAGATCGTTCTTAAAATGTACAAGGCAAGTGAAGTCGGAAGAGACAGCGCGCCTGAACTTTACGGTGATGTGGAAGAGCTTGCCCAGATAGCAGGACTTCCTATGCCGCGGGTCTACATAATCCCCGAGCAGGCCCCAAACGCCTTTGCCACAGGACGAGACCCGAATCACTCAGCCGTCGCGGTCACCGAGGGGATAATGCGTCTTCTTAACAGAACAGAACTCAAGGGTGTAATCGCTCATGAGCTTGCTCACATAAAAAACAGGGACATACTGATCGGTTCTGTCGCGGCGACAATAGCTGGTGCCATCAGTTATCTTGCCTACATGGCGCAGTTTGCGGCCATTTTCGGAGGAGGTGGAGGAGGAGACAGACGGGGTGGTGGCATGCTGGGACTTCTGGCCATGGCCATTATTGCACCGATGGCGGCCATGATCGTGAGGATGGCTATATCAAGAACGAGGGAGTTCGGAGCGGATAAGACCGGGGCCGAGATATGCGGAAACCCGCTTTATCTTGCAGACGCTCTCAGGAGACTTCAGGCGGGAGCATCAAGAGTCCCCCTTCAGGTAAGCGAGCAGGCGGCCGAGAGCACGGCGCACATGATGATAGTGAGTCCGATGATCGGGGGAGGTTTCGCGAAACTTTTCAGCACTCATCCTCCTACCGAAGAGAGGGTTGCTAGGCTTGAAGCCATGGTGGGTGGAGTCGCCCGTCCTTGAGGGATTTTATTTTGGGGAAATCTGGTAAAATGTAAACCTACTTGATAAGGATGTCATTATATATGGCTGCGCATCATATCAAGGAAATCCGAAGCTTCCTGTATCTGGTGACCGTGCTAATTTCCAACGGCAAGTTGAATTTGAATAGCGTTACTAACGGATAAACTCCTAAAAGGGCAAAAATATATACAATTCTCATAATTGAGACATGAAAGTTTCAGGGAGCTATGCTAACTTTCTAAAGAACGATAACCAGTAATCATAGCTTCTTATCTGTTTTGTTTCCTGGAATTTTCGAGATGCCTTTTTAAGAGAGAGTCGGCAGACATGAGAACACGACCTCTTATCGGAATAACTACTGATCTTGAAGAGAAATCAAACCTTATAGAATCTGCCTACTCAAAAGCGGTTGAGCTCTACGGCGGTGCGCCAATTCTGATCCCGACCATTACCGAAGCGTCAGATTCCGGTTTTCTATCAAGTATAGTTTCCGTGATTGACGGGCTTTTGATACCTGGTTCAAGAGATATGGACCCGAAATTCTACGGAGAAGCTCCCCATCCCGCCATAAAGCCCATGAGTCCCGACAGAACGGAAACGGAATTCGTGGTTTTTCGCCTAGCACTTGAAAGAAAAATACCGGTTCTAGGTATATGTGGAGGCATGCAGTTTATAAACGTTTTCTACGGTGGCTCGATTCATCAGGATATAAAAGTGCTTCTGCCCGATGCGCTCTGCCACGAAGGAGGGGAGACCCATGGCATAACTACTCTTCCGGATACGGTCTTCGGCGGTTTTGTTGAGGA
>JAPOSJ010000158.1 GCA_026709745.1 Candidatus Dadabacteria bacterium
GATTGTCTTCAACGATAACGTAAGGCAGTATATTTGGCTGAGATGAATGATGGTGACAGATGGGCTACCCACGGCGAACCTTCGGAGCGGAACGCTCACCCTCAGGTATCTGGCCCTGTAAGCGTGGTGCACAACGGCATAGTGGAGAATTGCCGTGAGCTTAAGGACGAACTTTCTGCTGCCGGTTATGAATTCTGCTCCGATACGGATACAGAGATTATTTCTCACATGATTCGTGATTTTACTGAGAAGGGAAATTCTCTTCTGCAATCGGCACAGAAGGCATTTGAAAAAATAGAGGGTTCTTACGCCGTGGCCGTAATGTCGGATGCAGAACCAGGAAAGGTAGTCGTCACCAGGCGTTTTTCTCCTCTGGTGATAGCTTGTGGTGAGGGTGAATGTTTTGTGGCTTCGGATATCCCCGCGATTCTTCCCTACGCAAGGGAATTTGTTTTTCTTGAGGACAACGATTTCGCGGTTCTCGATGGAAACGTCATTTCTGTAACTGACGTAAACGGCGAGGTGGTTGAGAGATCAGCGGTGGCAGTTGACTGGGATTCTTCCGCGGCCGAGAAATCCGGCTACCGCCATTATATGCTGAAAGAAATATTTGAGCAGCCTCAGGCAATTTTTGATACGCTTCGGGGAAGGTTCACTGCGGACATGGGGGAAGTGGTCCTTGAAAATGTGGATCCCTCGTTTCTGCGCGGGACCAAGAGGATAATTATTGCAGCCTGCGGCACTTCTTATCACGCATCCCTCATAGGAAAGTACATGATAGAGGAAGTGGCAGGGGTTAACACCCAGGTGGAACTTGCATCCGAGTTTCGCTACAGAAATCCCGTTGCGGGTCCTGACGCACTTTTTGTTGCCGTCTCCCAGTCGGGTGAGACTGCAGATACCTCAGAAGCCCTTTTGAAGGCGAAGAACCTTGGAATGAATTCCCTTGGCATAACGAACGTTATGCTTAGCAAGATATCAAGAGAGTCTGACTGTGTCATAACTACTAAGGCTGGCCCGGAGATCGGGGTTGCGTCGACAAAGTCCTTCACGGCACAAGTTATGGCGTTCTATACTCTCAATATACATTGCCCTCTTAAGAAAGGTCGTTGATTCGGAGAGGGCCGGGGCGCTGGTGGCAGACGCCTTGTCGGTCTCAAAACTTCAGCAGAGAACTCTTGAACTTGACTCTGAGCTTAAGGATATTTCAAAGGATTTTCACGGCTACAGAAATTTTGTTTATCTCGGCAGGGGAATCAATTATCCTGTGGCTCTTGAGGGAGCTCTTAAACTCAAGGAGGTTTCCTACATACACGCCGAGGGATACGCCGCCGGGGAGATAAAGCACGGCCCAATAGCCCTTATAGACAAAAACATGCCGGTAGTTTTCATAGCGCCCGAGGAAGATGTGTATTACAGAAAGCTTCTGGGGAATTTTGAGGAAGTGAAGGCAAGGGGAGGGCGGATCATCTTCATAACGTCCGATGAGAATCTAAGGCTTCCCGACGGGAGGGACAGAAAGATAGTGATTCCTAAGAGCTCTTACCTTGTAAGTCCTATGGTCTCGGTTATCCCCGCGCAGTTCCTCGCTTACCACGTTGCTAATATTCTGGGGACGGATGTTGATCAGCCGAGAAATCTTGCCAAGGTTGTTACAGTGGAGTAGCCCGAAGTTCTGTACAGTTGATTTGCGTCGCAGTCGGAATTAATCGTAGTAATCAAATACGATGATTGCGAAACAATCTCGGGAAGCATATAATATGGCATATCTGAGTAGGTAGCCTGTTCATGGACGAAACATTTGTTTTTGATGTGTTTTGGGATAATGAAGCTGAGGTATGGTACACATATGAAACCCCTGTTCAAGGGGCTATGGCTAAGGCTCCGACACTTGATGAGTTGTACTCTAAGCTTTCAGTTATTGTTTCCGAGATGCTTCAGATGAACAACGAAGACCACGGAAGAAGCAAATTGCCTATAATGGTGAAAGCCTTTAAGGAAACTGTTTTAGAAACAGTGTAGTGGCAAATTTTAAGTCAAAACGGCTTTTTTTATCATCGCCAAGGTAAAGGTGACCATGAGATTTGGCTAAATCCCAATACCGGCAAAAGATCTGTTGTTGATGGAAAGATAGTATCTCGCCACTTTGCAAACAGGGTTCTCAAAAATGCAGGAGTCAACCAGAAGATTTCCGGAAAGAAGAAAAGCAATCTCAATTAATTTGAATTTATAGACTGGCAAAACAGATGAGTATCCATACTTAGATCGCCTGATTGAAGAAGGGATGCCTCTGTAAAGAGACATGGATTTCAATCTTCAGGGAATCGCATTTTAAAAGACAAGGATTTTAGCTATGAATAACACAGCGAACCTTTCTTCTCTGATATGGTCTTCCGCCGACGATATTCTCCGAGGTCTCTTTAAACCCAGCGAGTACGGTCGTGTTATTCTTCCATTTGTTGTCATGAGGCGTCTTGACTGTGTTCTTGAACCGAAAAAAAACAAAGGTTACGAACTCTACGAATCTTATAAGGATAAACTATCCGATCCGTCTCCTGTAATACGCAAAGAGGTCGGACTGCCGTTTTTTAACTATTCCAGATATGATCTGACGCGAATCAAAAGCGATCCGAACAATGTGCTGATCAATTTCAATAACTACATTCAGGGATATTCCGCAAATGTTCTCGATATCATAGAAAACTTTTCTATTCGCCCCCTGATTGAGAAACTTCACAAAAACAACCGTCTTTACCTCCTTATAGACAAGTTCACCGGGTTTGATCTTCATCCCAAAGCGATTGACAACCATCAGATGGGTTCAGTCTATGAAGAACTGCTGCGCAGATTCTCCGAGATGTCTAACGAGGAAAGTGGCGACCACTTCACTCCAAGAGATGTGGTAAAACTGTTGGTATCGTTTGTGTTTGGAGGGGGGGGGCAGAGAAGATCTTCAGGGCGAGGGAAAAATCCGCTCGGTTTTCGATCCTTGTTGCGGCACCGGGGGCATGCTGACTGTCGGCAAGCAGTGGGTTCACGAAAATATAAATCCCGATCTTAGGATTGACCTGTACGGACAGGAACTGAACGACTTAACCTATTCAATCTGCAAGTCAGATTTTCTCATGATGAATGATAACCCGGATAATATCCACGGGCCGTGTTCATCTATTTCGGATGATCGTTTCCAGGGTCGCAGATTTGACTACATGATCACCAATCCGCCGTTCGGTGTCAGCTGGAAAAGTGAGAAAAGCTTTGTAGATGAAGAAAAGAAAGATCCTGACGGCAGATTTTTTGTTGGGACCCCAAAGGTATCAGACGGGTCTTTGTTGTTCCTGCAGCACTTGATCCATAAGATGAATCCAGAGGGCTCTCGTATAGGGATTGTTTTTAACGGGTCCCCTCTTTTTACGGGAGATGCCGGAAGCGGTGAATCCAATATACGCAAGTGGATCATCGAAAACGACTGGCTTGAATGCATTGTTTCCCTCCCTGACAGGATGTTTTTCAATACAGGGATTAATACTTACATCTGGATTGTTACTAATAAGAAGTCTGAAACTCGTAAAGGGAGGGTTCAACTCATTGATGGAACGTCCTTTTTTACTGGGATGAAAAAGAATCTTGGAAACAAGGGTAAATACCTCTCAGATGATCAAATTCAATTACTGTTTGATATTTATCAAGCAAACAAGGAAGGGGATTTTTGCAAGATATTTCCCAATGAGTTTTTTGGATACACGAAAGTTTCTGTTGAGCAGCCATTAATTGAGAACGGCCATATTAAGACTGACAAGAAAGGTAATCCAAAACCGGATTCTAAAAGACGTGACAGTGAACGAGTGCCCTTAACTAAAGACATAGAAGAATATTATGAAAGAGAAGTCCAGCCGCATCTTCCTGATTCATGGATCGACAGATCAAAAAACAGGATAGGTTACGAGATCAACTTCACTAGGTATTTTTACAAATTTACCCCGCTGAGATCAATTGAAGAAATTATTCAGGACTTGAAATCTCTTGATGGAGAGATTGAGCAGTTGTCTAAGGAGATAGCTGGTGAATAGATATTCGGGATATAAAGACAGTGGTGTTGAGTGGATTGGCAAGATACCGAATCACTGGAAGATGAAAAAAATCAAGCATATAGGGACAAGCAAATCAGGAGATGGGTTTCCAATCAAACTACAAAATGATGAGACAGGAACTATTCCTTTTTTTAAAGTATCTGACACAAATCTCTGTGGGAACGAAATATATCTCAATAGTTCCAATAACTATGTCACTGAAACCACTATAAAAGAAATGAGGTTTAAAGTGTTTGAAGAGAATTCAATAGCTTTTCCTAAGATTGGAGAGGTTCTCAGGAACAATAAAAGACGAATTCTAAGTCAACCTAGCTGTATAGACAACAATATGATGGCTCTTGAAGTTAAGACTGCAAATTTAGGTAAATTTTTGTATTACTTAATGTGCCGAATTGATTTCTCTTTTTACTGTTCTGACGGAACAGTTCCATCTATCAGTGAAAACCAAGTAGGTGACATAAAAATTCCTATTCCTCCTGAGAAAGAACAAGCTCTAATCTGTAAACATCTCGACAAGAGAACTTCCCAACTTGACTCCCTGATTGAGAAAATCTCCCGGAAAATCGAACTCCTGAAAGAAAAGAGAACTTCTTTGATCAATCAGTGTGTAACGAGGGGTCTAGACTCTGACGTCGATATGAAAGACAGCGGAGTTGATTGGATTGGCAAGATACCAAGTCACTGGTATATAAGCCTTTTAAAATACGCATCTTACCTTATCAACAAAAAAAGATTGCCTAGTCAGGGAGAAAAAAAGATATCTCCCGAATATGTTGAATCTGGTACCGGAAAAATAACTAACTACTATTCTGATCATGGTACAGAAGGTCTAGAGTTTCAACTCGGTGATACACTCTTAAATAAACTTCGAGTTTATCTTTCCAAAGTGGTATTTTGTAATTTTTCGGGTTTATCTATGGGAGAAATGATTGTTCTTAGACCAATAAAATATGACCCAAAATATCAATTTTATCTTATTTCCTCCGGATCATTTATAGACTACCTAAATAGCTTCTCTGAAGGTGTCAAGCTTCCTCGAACACCTGTGGAAGGAATAGTGAGAACAGCAATTCCTGTTCCTCCTCAGGATGAACAAGTTCTAATCTCCAAATATCTCGACAAAAAAACCTCCCAGATCAACTCCCTGATTGAAAAAGAAACCAGGCGAATTGAACTCCTGAAAGAATATCGCCAGTCCCTGATCTCAAATGTTGTCACCGGCAAGGTGAGAATCACGGAAGAGATGATATGAACGGCCTGAAACCCACAGAGCAGAAGTTTGAAGAGCATATTGAAAAACATCTGAACTCAATCGGTTATAAATCTCGTCACTTCCCAGAATATAATCGCTCTCTCTGTCTTATCCGTGATGACCTCATTGAATTCATAAAAACCACTCAGCCAGAAAAATGGGACAGGCTTGAAGAAATCCATGGAATAGACACGGAGAACAAAATCCTCTCTCGTATCTCATCCGAAATCTCAAAAAGAGGAATCATTGATGTTCTGAGAAATCAGGTTGTCGACCGAGGTGTCTATCTCCGCCTCTGTTTCTTCAAGCCGAAAAGCGACCTCAATCCCGATCACCTCAAGTTTTATAAGCTTAGCAGGTTCACTGTTATAAGGCAGCTTCACTATTCAAGCCGTAATGAAAACTCGATTGACATGGTTCTTTTCCTAAACGGTCTTCCATTGATAACAATGGAACTTAAAAATCAGCTTACAGGACAGAACATCGTTCACTCACAGAACCAGTACAGAAACGACAGAGACTCAAGAGAACCGTTGCTGCGGTTCAAGCGCTGCATCGCTCATTTCTGCGTGGATAACGATGCGGTCTCGATGACTACCAGGCTTGAAGGTAAAAAGACCCGCTTTCTTCCCTACAACCGGGAACTTGAAAATCCGCCGGTAGAAAGCGGATACAGAACAAAGTACTTCTGGGAAAACACACTGACTCCTGACTCGATTCTCGACATTCTTGAGAACTTCGTTCACATCTCGGAGACAAAAAGCTATTTTTTTAACGAAAAAAAACAGAAAGTTGATACCAAGACATCAGAACTTCTCGTCTTTCCCCGCTACCACCAGCTTGA
>JAPOSJ010000036.1 GCA_026709745.1 Candidatus Dadabacteria bacterium
TTTTCTGTCCCCACCCCTTATGACCACAAGTTCATTTTTCCCCCGGGATGACAGTTCCCCGAGTGCTGAATAGATTTCCGGATCAGGTCCTGCATCCTGCGGATTGTTTTTGAAGGAGACAAGGGAACCGTCATAATCAAGCAGAAAGAGGCAACTTCTGCTCGCTTTGTATTTTTCAATCAGCTTGCTTACCATTTCCGGACTCAGTCTTCGGGCAAACATCTTAAGCTGTCTTTCCTTAGTTTCATCAAGTCTTCCCATAAAGTCCGCTGTCCATGTTTTTATATCGTATCTGGCAAGACGCCTCTGCATCGTCTTCATCCGCCTTTTCTGCTCCGCCACACTCATGGCGAAGGCGGTTTCGAGTGCCTGTGAAGTAGATTCAAGATCATTGGGATTTATGATTATTGCTTCGCTCAGTTCTTGGGCAGTTCCGGCCATCTCACCTAAGATGAGTACGCCTGCTTTGTTCTGCCTAGCAGCCACATATTCCTTGGCAATCAGGTTCATGCCGTCGCGAAGCGGTGTAATGAAAAGAATGTCCGCAGCCAGATAAAGGGAAATCAGGTCTTCAAAACCGAAAGATCTATACATATAGTGAATCGGGTTCCAGCCGATTGTTCCGTAACGGCCGTTTATAGCGCCGACCATATTGTCAACTTCATTTTTCAGTATCTTGTAGTGAACAACTTCTGTTCTGGAAGGCACCGCAATAAGCAGAAGAACCACCTTGCCCCTGATCTTCGGGTTTTTCTCCAAGAAGAGATCAAAAGCTCTGAGTCGCTCAGGAATTCCCTTTGAGTAATCAAGACGGTCAATGGAGAGAATAATCTTCCGGTCAGTTCCAAGAAGATCTCTGAACTCATCTTTTCTTTTCTTAATACTCCGGTTCTGTGGTGCCGTGGAGAACTTCTCGTAATCAATTCCCATGGGAAAAGTATCGGTTCTTATTTCCCTCTCCCCGATTATAAACCGCCCGAGAGAATGCTCGTGTCCAAGTATTCTTCTCACGCTTTCGGCAAAGTGCCTTACGTAATCAAAAGTGTGAAAACCTATAAGGTCAGCACCCGTGATACCCTGTATTATTTCGCGGCACCAAGGAATAAGTCTGAAAATCTCAGAAGACGGAAAAGGTATATGCAGAAAGAAACCAATGCTTGATTTGGGCAGTTGCTTTTTTACAAGCCCGGGGACAAGCATTAGTTGATAATCATGAACCCAGATATAATCCCCTTCGCTGGCCACATCCAGTATGGCGTTTGCGAACTTGGTATTGACTTTTATGTATGATTCCCAGAAATCTTTTTTGTAAGTTCCATACTGGACGAAATAGTGGAATATAGGCCATATTACCTCGTTGCAGAATCCCTGGTAATAGTCCTTCACCTCTTCAGCACTTAGCCCTACTGGATAAAAGCTCTCCTGCCCCAGACGCTTCTCTATTTCTGCAACCTGCTGCCCGGATAGAGCACCGTAATCCACGCCAGGCCATCCTATCCAGCATTTTTCGTAATCTGTACCAAGGGAACTCAGCCCCGTAGCCACACCTCCCACGCTTGGATCAAAAAAAAGCTTTCCGCCTTGCTCTCGAACAGTGGTCGGCAATCTATTGGATACAATTATCAGTTTTTTCATGAAAATATATTATAATAACGGGCAATTAGAGGAATAATAACCAAAAGGAAACTTAAGGCCAGGAGGAGCATGCCCCTAATACATGAGAATACGAAACGCAATTAAGAATATCCTTACAGTTATTATTATAGTTCTGCTTGCCTATACGCTCTGGAGCGGGCTTTCAGAAAAGGGGAATGTTCAGACTCCTTCGCAGCTTGTGGGGAAACCCGCACCCGGGTTCACCTTGAAATCGTTTGATGGTGAAGAGGTAAAACTTTCCGATTTCCAGGGGAAGACGCTGCTTGTGAACTTCTGGGCGTCCTGGTGCCATCCCTGCAGAGAGGAGGCTCCAGCGATTGAGAGAGCTTACATCTCACTTTTGGGCAAGCAGGTTGAGTTCATAGGAATAAACATAATGGACGACAGAAAAAGTGCCGAAGAATATATAAAATCGTTCGGGGGAACTTTCGTCAACATTTATGATCCTGAAAACAGAATTCATCTGGCTTACGGAGTAGGAGGAGTTCCAGAGACTTTTTTCGTAAACCCGGAGGGAGTAATAACAGGCAAACACAGAGGTCCTCTCACTGAGGAAATGATCATGGGCTATATTGAAGAAGCAACTTCATATAAAAACAATGGAGAGAAAAGTCCTTGAACTGCAATCACCGCAAAACCGCGAGAATTGCATTTTTCCTGCACCTGGTACTTCTCATCACTTTCCAAGTGAACGCTGACACACTTGAAGATCAGATCGTCGAAATCTCAGGAGAACTCATGTGTCCCGTATGTGAAGGACAGAGCGTTGCGGAATCAAATGCACAGCTTGCCAGAGATATGAGGGCCGTTATAAAAACAAAACTGATTGAAGGCAAGTCAAAGGAAGAGATAGTAGACTATTTCATCTCAAGCTATGGAGAAACTATCCTCGCATCTCCCTCGCCCAGAGGATTCGGCTTCATATTATGGCTTCTACCCATACTTTCCATAATTATAGGCACAGTAATAATCCTAAGAACAATCTACTCACACAAGATTTCCGAACGAGAATAGCCTGGGTATGTACTGATCTGCTTTTCCGGTTCAATATTGCTTTAATCATAACCATCAGTAAAGCAATAATTAACCCAATGAACAACTCCGCCACAGCCTAAGAACTTGGGTATAGGCTGGAACAGATTTGGTCTGCAGTCAAAAAGATAGTATCGCAATGGCCATGGTGCGCGAAAGAAGAGGGAGTCTTTCCAGATCTTTTGCCAAGAAAATTCAGAGAAAACATAAGTTAAATCTCTTAAATCAGTCAAGAAACCCGGAGCAGGCGCTTAATATCAGATCTTTCTGCTCAACGGTGTCAAACCACTTTATTTCATCATCAGCACGAAGCCATGTGGACTGTCTTTTAGAAAATCTTTTGGTATCGATCTTTATCTTCTCCACCGCCGTCTTAAAATCAAGCCTGCCGTCAAGAAATTCATTAATTCTCTTGTAACCTATTGACTTCATAGGTTTTAACTCAGGTCCGTATCCCATTGATTTTATGGCCTTCACTTCCTCAATCCACCCTTGGGCAATCATCTCGTCAACTCTGGCATCTATCGCACTGTGAAGCTTCATCCTGTCTGCCAAGAGCCCTACCTTAAGGGAATCAAACTTTTGTTCAGAAAAACCATGGCGTTGCTGATGATCAGACATGCGCTCACCCGTAGCGTGATAAACTTCAAGCGCCCGCTCAATCCTCACGTAATCGTTCGGATTTATTCTTCCAGCAGATACGGGGTCTATTGACTGAAGCTTTTCGTGAAGTGACACAACTCCTTCTGCATCTCTTTTCTTTGCAAGATGGTTTCTGAATTCCCGATCACCCTCAACACCTTCAAGAAGACCATAAAGAAGAGCCTTGACATAGAGAAATGTTCCCCCCGTAACAACCATTTTTCTGCCTTCACGAACAAGGCTTTTAATCTCATCAAGGGCAAGCCTCATGTACCTGCCGGCGTTAAAGTCTTCATCCGGATCCGCAACATCAATAAGAAAATGAGGGGTGGCGAGCCTCTGTTCCCGGGTGGGTTTGGCACTGCCTATATCGAAATGTCTGTAGACCTGAACAGAATCGGCGCTTATTACACAAGCGCCGGTTCTGTAGGCTATCTCAAGCGCTGTTTGACTCTTTCCCGAAGCCGTCGTACCTAAGACAACAACCAGCTTTGGTTTTTCCCGGGAAAGACTCAACTGCGCGGATTAGTCGGAAATTCTGTAATCTTCTATGTTCTGGTCAAGCGCGGCCTTCCTGCTCAGCCTCACCCTGCCGTCACGCTCAACCGCGAGGCACTTTACGAGAACCTCATCATTTTCGTTAAGAATATCTGTTACGTTCGCAACCCTGCGGTTTTCCAGTTCGGAGATGTGCAGAAGTCCGTCTTTTCCCGGGCCGAGCTCAACTATGGCTCCAAAATCGAGAATGCGTTTAACCACGCCGACATACAACTTGCCCGCAACGATATCCTCAACAATTCTTTTTATATAACTCTCCGCCTTCTTGCAGGCTTCGTAGTCGGGTGAGAAAATCTTGACTAGGCCGTCATCCTGTATATCTATCTTCGCTCCCGTTTCCTCTACTATCTTCTTTATGGTTTTGCCTCCAGAGCCTATCACAACCTTGACCTTTTCAGGCTTAAGCTGGATCGTAAGCATTCTCGGTGCATATTCGGAAAGTTCCTCTCTAGGACCGGTTATTGTCTCATCCATCTTGGCAAGAACATGCATTCTAGCGTCCTTTGCCTGATCAAGTGCTGTCGTCAAAATAGCCTCTGTTATGCCGGCTATCTTGATATCCATCTGCAGGGCAGTAATGCCGCTTTTGGTGCCAGCCACCTTGAAATCCATATCCCCGAGATGGTCCTCATCGCCAAGAATATCGGAGAGAACAACAAAATTCTCCCCCTCCTTTATAAGTCCCATGGCTATCCCTGCCACAGGGGCGCTTATAGGAACACCCGCGTCCATAAGAGACATAGAGGAACCGCAGACAGTTGCCATGGAAGAAGAGCCGTTTGACTCAAGGATTTCGGAAACAATCCTGATAGTATAGGGAAACTCCTCTTTATCAGGCAGAACCGGGGTTATAGCCCTCGCCGCAAGCGCTCCGTGCCCTATTTCCCTTCTTCCGGGACCCAGACGATTGCTCGTCTCTCCCACAGAGTAAGGAGGAAAATTGTAGTGCAGCATAAAACTTCTTGTCTGGTCGCCTTCAAGAGCGTCTATTCTCTGCTCGTCATGTGAACTTCCCAGAGTTGCCACTACTATCGCCTGAGTTTCCCCGCGCGTAAACAGTGCCGAGCCATGGGTTCTTTCAAGAAGACCCACTTCACCCGATATTGGTCTTACAGTTATATAGTCCCTTCCGTCGGGTCTGGTGCCATCAACTATCCTCCGCCTCACAGAATCTTTTATTAATTCATCAAATGCCTTGTCAATGGTGGGTTTGTCTTCCGGGTGGCTCTCGATCAGTTTCGCAGAGATTTCCTCGTAGATCTTTTTTATAAACTCTTTTCTTCCGTCCTTTGAATCGGCAACTAGACCCTTTTCAAGTAGGGGCAGAGCCAGTGAACGAACCTCACCGCAAAGCGCATCGTCAGTTTCAGCCACAGGAACTTCTCTTTTCTCCTTCCCCAGTCCCTCGACGAAACGGTTCTCAAAAGAAACGATTTCCCTGATCCCTTCATGCGCAAACATAAGGGCTTTAACCACCTCGGCCTCGCTTACTTCCTTCGCACCCCCTTCAACCATCACTATGGCCTCCGAGGTTCCGGCAACCGTGATTTCCATAGTACTTGACTCAAGCTGCTCAGGAGATGGGTTTATGATAAGTTCACCATCGACTTTTCCGACCGTAAGAGCAGCTATAGGCCCCGCAAACGGAATATCCGAGACCATCAGCGCGGCTGAAGACGCTATTACTGACAATACATCCGTGGCGTTTTTTCCGTCAGCGGACATAACAGTAACTATAACCTGAGTGGGATAGCAAAAACCCTTGGGTATAAGTGGTCTTACGGGCCTATCAATGAGCCTTGACGTAAGAATTTCCTTTTCGCTGGGGCGCCCTTCCCTCTTGAAATAACCTCCGGGAATTTTCCCGGCAGCGTAAGATTTTTCCTGATAATTGATCGTAAGCGGCAGGAAGTCATCTTCTATTTTTTCTCCTGAGGCAACAACCGTGGCAAGCACGGTGGTTCCTCCGCAGGAAGCGAGCACAGCTCCGTTTGCCTGCTTGGCGAGTCTTCCGGTCTCAAGACGCAGCTTGCTTCCGAACAGATCCGCTTCCATTTCTCTTGTTTGTTCAGTCAATTCATTTCCTCCAGAATGTTACTTCCTTACTTCCTTAGCCCAAGGGTCTCAATCAGCTTGCCGTACTCCTGCGGCCTCACCCTCTTTACGTAATTAAGCAGTTTCCTTCTTTTGGCAACCATGGAGACCAGACCTTTTCTTGAATGGTTATCCTTGGGAGCCCTTTCCACATGCTCGGAC
>JAPOSJ010000004.1 GCA_026709745.1 Candidatus Dadabacteria bacterium
GCCGTTTTTACTCTGAGCGAAGTTTTGTTTGAGACCATCTCTTGCCGAACCATATTTTATTCTTAAGGTAACTTCCATTGCCAAATGACAACCCCGATTTGCTAGGAGCAACTGAAGGTTCAAAGCAAAAACAGATACGGAGACGAAAACTCTACGACAGATTGGCCCGCCACGTGGTTTTCGTCGGCGGCGTTGGAATCATCTTCTGCATAATAGGAATACTTTTTTTCATAGGGATCGAAACTATCCCCCTTTGGAAAAGCCCGGATAAAAAACTTGAGAGTGTCTCGGAGATGGAACAATCCATCGCTTCGGGGGCACAGGATGGGCGGGTGCACATTTTTGGTCTGGGGGTGGATGAGTACAGGGAGCAGATTTTTACTATTGATTCGCTTGGATCTGTGCGTTTTTTCACTCTTAAAGAAGAACCTACACTCCTGAAGATCCACACTCTTTCCCACAAGACATCCGGCTATACATCTTTTTACAAAGCCAGAAGCAATACTTCCTACGCACTTGCGGACCGGGAAGGGCGAGTAAAGCCCTTTGATGTAACTTTTAAGGTGGAGTTCCGTGAGGGAATCGAGAGAACAATAGTATCGAAAGTTAGCGAAGAAGAGTCCCTCAAAATTGCCCAGGAACCGATAGTACTCTTTGCCTATCAGATCTCGCCCGATACGGGGACGCCGGTAGTTGCCGCCTACACGGATTCGGGACGTCTTGTTACCTATGCCGAGATCGAGGAGGATGGAGGGTTCATGGAAGAGAGCGGAACAGAGGTATTCACGACCGATCTTACTTCCGAGCTCGCGGGAGCCGAGGTCACAGGAGTGCAGATTGATTACGCAACCGCTAACCTGTATGTATCTACAGAAAACGGCAAGCTTTATCACTGGTCGCTTTCTGACCTTTCCTCTCCCCAGTTAAAATCCGTGCTTGATGCTACGGGGAATCCTGATGTGCCAGTTACAGAGATAGGGTTTCTTCTGGGTCACCGCTCACTTATTGTGGGTGACGCTGCAGGAAACGTAAGCGTTTGGTTTGAGACAACAAATGGAGGCGAAGGGAGCAGACTTAGGAAGGTGCATATCTTTACACCGCTTCTGGCAGCGGTTGATAAGTTCTCCGCTTCGC
This sequence comes from Candidatus Dadabacteria bacterium, assembly GCA_026709745.1. Taxonomy (GTDB): domain Bacteria; phylum Desulfobacterota_D; class UBA1144; order Nemesobacterales; family Nemesobacteraceae; genus Nemesobacter. Next base: position 1,135 of record JAPOSJ010000004.1, read on the forward strand.
AGAGGGGAAGGGGTTTTATTGCTTCTGACGTCTTGGGTAACATCGCCCTTTATCAGGCCACTTCCGCCGAGAAGCAGCTTGACTTACCGGGCGAAGGGAGACCCTACATGGGACTTTCCTTCGCTCCTAAGGCAAACGGTGTCGTCGCTGTTGACTCGTCAATGGTGCTTTCAAACTACCATATAGACAATCCGCATCCCGAAACGAATTTTCGCTCCCTTTTTGGAAAAATATGGTACGAAGGTTACGACAAACCCGAATACGTGTGGCAGTCAACTGGGGGAACAGATGAATTCGAACCCAAGTTCAGCCTGACGCCTCTTGCATACGGTACGCTCAAGGGTGCCATATACGCGATGATACTTTCTATTCCACTCGCAATTCTGGCCGCTATCTGCGTCTCGCAGTTTCTTCATCCCTCAATAAGAAACGTGGTAAAACCTGTCATAGAGGTGATGGCCGCACTTCCAAGTGTTGTGCTCGGGTTTCTCGCCGGGCTCTGGCTGGCACCACTTCTTGAGAAAATTTTCGTTGCGACACTCATAATGCCATTTATAGTGGTTGTACTTACCCTGCTGGCTCTTTTTTGCTGGCAGCGCCTTCCGGTTTCCTTTTCCGGAAGATTCAGGGTCGGGGCGGAACTTTTCACCATAGTAGGCGTGATAGGGGGTGCAGTCGCTCTTTCTCTCTGGCTAAACGCTCCAATTGAGAGCCTTGTCTTTGCCGGGGATTTCAAGGACTGGTTTTTCAGGATATTCGATCTTCGCTATGACCAGAGAAACATGCTTGTTGTCGGATTCGCTATGGGTTTTACGGTAATACCGATTATCTTCACCATCTCAGAAGATGCACTCTCAAGTGTTCCAAGGGTACTGTCCGCGGGTTCTCTGGCCCTTGGGGCTAACAGGTGGCAGACAGCGACAAGGATAGTTCTGCCTTCGGCGAGCGCCGGAATATTTTCGGCAGTCATGATAGGTTTTGGGAGGGCGGTGGGGGAAACCATGATTGTTCTTATGGCCACGGGCAACACCCCGGTTATGGACTGGAGCTTTTTTAACGGATTCCGGGCACTTTCCGCCAATATAGCTGTTGAGCTTCCGGAGGCTCCCCACGGCGGGACTCTTTACAGAGTGCTTTTTCTTGCGGCAATTCTGCTGTTTCTTGCCACCTTTTTGCTTAACACTTTGGCGGAAATTCTCCGCCAGAGATTAAGGAGGAAGTACGCTCAGTCCGATGCCTAGACTCTGGAAACCAGGCGATGCCTATATATGGATATCGGGCCTTGCTCTTATGGCCACGCTGGTCATGATAGGGGGTCTGCTGTTTTTAATAGCGACCAAGGGACTGGGGGCCATGTGGCCAGATGATATTGGCCATTATACTCTTAAAGACGGCTCTGTTTACTTGGGGCAGCTTCGCGGAAGGGAACTTGTGCGCGGAACCAGCGGAGTGAAAAGCAATTCGGATTTCCGCGTCAAGCTTAAGATCGGAAACAGGGATCTCTACGGTCTTGATTTCAAGTGGATAGACGAATCGGAGATAGTATCGATTGATTTTCCCTTGGATGCCGTGATTCTCGAGCGGCGAGAATGGGGCAACTACCATGGCTACCTAAAAGAGATAAGAAAAAACGGGCAGATCATCCTAGGTTCCTCTCCCGATGCATTCGCGATGCTGAAGGACCTCATACGTGACGCCAACAAGACATACGAAAAAATACTCAAGATAGAAAAAGGGGAAATAGGGGACATAAACTACGGGATCGAAAAACAGCGCCTGAAACTGCGGGGACTTTCCATACGTGGCGAGGCGGACCCCGAAAAAGAGTCTAAGTACCGTCTGAAAATAGAACAGTACGAGGCCAGCTACAAGGTAAGTGAGGCCAATCTTCAGAGACTGTACACTGAGCTTAACAGAAACAAGGTGGTTATGGTTTCCACAGATGGAAGAGAGAAGGTACTGCCGCTTGGAAAAATTGTTCTTGCCTTTCGTCCAAACGATATGGGGGTTGCCGAAAAAGTGGGTTTTTACGTGAAGAGATTCTGGGGATTCATATCCGATGAGCCGAGAGAGGCGAACACCGAGGGCGGAATCTTTCCAGCGATCTTCGGCACGGTGCTCATGGTGCTTATAATGAGCATAGTGGTTATGCCTTTCGGGGTCATAGCAGCACTTTATCTGCGCGAATACGCAAAACAGGGACTTATGGTGCGTATCGTCAGGATATGCGTCAACAACTTGGCGGGAGTACCCTCTATCGTATTCGGAGTCTTCGGAGTTGGTTTCTTTCTCTATGGAATAGGGGGAATAATTGATTCTGTATTCTTCAAAGAGGCGCTTCCCAACCCGACTTTCGGTACGGGGGGCATACTGTGGGCATCGCTTACACTCGCACTTTTAACTGTTCCGGTAGTGATAGTCGCTACGGAAGAGGGGCTTGCATCGGTTCCGAGGAACATAAGGGAGGGATCTCTCGCTCTTGGCGCCACGAAATTCGAAACTACTTGGAAAGTCGTTATTCCGAGTGCGCTCCCGGCCATACTGACAGGTCTTATTCTTGCGATTGCCCGGGCCACGGGAGAAGTGGCGCCACTTATGATAACTGGTGTCGTGAAGCTGGCTCCGGATCTTCCCATAGACGGGCACTTTCCTTTTCTTCACTTGGAACGCAAGTTTATGCATCTGGGATTTCACATATACGATCTCGGCTTCCAATCTCCAAATTCCGAGGCTGCCAAACCTATGGTATTCATGACAGCGTTTCTGCTCATATTGATAGTCGTTATACTGAACATAACGGCGATAGTAATAAGAAACAGGCTGAGGAAAAAATACGCGACTTCCGCGGTATAATGTAGTAGAGTGATGGTACTGGGAGGAAGATTAAATGGCATCTGGAGAAGCAATGGCACAACAGCAGCAATTTAACACGCCGGGGACAAACGGCGTTTCTCCGTCCCCCGAGCCCCGAAGATCGGAAAAGGCAATAACGGTTCCCGACCCTTTGGTTGAGGTAGAAGGTGTAAGTCTTTTCTACGGCGCGAAACAGGCACTCAGGGACGTGTGCATGAATATACCGAAAAAGAAGGTTACGGCATTTATCGGCCCTTCTGGCTGCGGCAAATCCACCCTGCTGCGCTGTTTTAACCGCTTAAACGACCTTGTTGACGGCTGTAGGGTCGAGGGAAACATATTCATTAACGGCAAAAGCATATTCGACCCGGATGTAGACATTACCGATCTTAGGAAAAGGGTCGGCATGGTGTTTCAGAAATCAAACCCGTTTCCCAAGTCTATCTATGAGAACGTTGCCTACGGGGCAAGGATAGCGGGTGTGAACAAAAAGTTGGTTCTTGACGAGCTTGTGGAGAAGAATCTCAAGCGTGCAGCTCTGTGGGATGAGGTGAGCGATAGGTTGAATGACAGCGCCATGGGACTCTCAGGAGGACAGCAGCAAAGACTCTGCATAGCAAGGGCCGTAGCAGTTGAGCCGGATGTGCTTTTGATGGACGAGCCCTGCTCCGCTCTTGACCCGATAGCCACGGCGAAAATAGAGGATCTGATAACTGAGCTTAAACAGAAATTCACCATAGTAATAGTTACACACAACATGCAGCAGGCATCTAGGGTTTCTGACTACACGGCCTTTATGTACATAGGGGATATAGTGGAGTTTGACACCACGGAGAAAATATTCCTTAACCCCGGCAAGAAACACACCGAAGACTATGTCTCGGGTAAGTTCGGCTAGGCGTCCTGCTAAGGAGCAGTTATGGAAAGAACCAGTCAAAGGATGGTAAAGTATGAAGAGGAACTGATGCTTCTTAACAAGAAGCTCCTTGAGATGGCATCCCTTGTCGAATTCATGATCGCCAAGAGCATAAAAGCTCTTCGCGAAGGCAACATGATTCTTGCCCAGGAAGTTATCCGCACGGATGACCAGGTAAACGCCATGGAGGTCGACATAGACAATCTTTGCATCAAGATACTAGCCCTATACCAGCCTGAGGCGACTGATCTTCGTACCGTCACTATGATAATGAAGATCAACAATGATCTTGAGAGAATAGGGGATCATGCCTCAAGCATCTCGAGAATGGCACTTTTCATGGCGGACTATCCGCCGATAAAGCCGCTTGTGGATATTCCCAAGATGGCTGACAAGGCGATAGAAATGCTGCGAGAGGCCCTGGATGCGTTTATAAAGAATGATGAACAGCTTGCCATTGAGGTCTGCCGCAAAGATGACGAGGTTGATAACTACGAGCCTCAGATAGTGAGGGAGCTTGTAACCTTCATGATGTCAGACCCGTCGACACTTAACCGTGCCCTTCGCTACCTCTATGTCGCAAGACACCTTGAAAGGGTGGCTGATCTTGCAACGAACATAGCCGAGAACGCCTATTATATAGCCACAGGGGAAATGCTGAAGCACCAGCACACCTCAGAGGTTAACTGATTTTCTGTCTGGACAATCCTGAATACAAATACGGGTTGATATGCACAGTTATGGTCAAGGCAGCGAGTTTCTACTGCCGGGCTCGTGGAAGATTGATCGTGAAAGTACTTCCCTTTCCTTCTGAGCTTTTAAGGTCTATGTTTCCTCCGTGCTGTATGACTATGTGTTTTACTATGCTGAGTCCAAGCCCGGTTCCACCCATATCCCTTGAGCGGTTCTTGTCCACCCTGTAGAATCGCTCGAATATTCTCTCCTGATGCTCAAGGGGAATTCCGATTCCGTTATCCTCAACCTCTATGCACAAAACACCCTTTCCAGACAAGGCGCGGACTGACACCGAACCGCCTTCGGGGGTGTACTTGGCCGAGTTCTCAATCAGGTTGATAATCATACGTTCCATAAGAAATCTGTATGCCTTATAGGGGGGCATGTCATCTTCAATCTCAAGGAGGGGATTGACCCCCTTTTTCAACAAAGGGGGGGCAAAAATCGGA
>JAPOSJ010000176.1 GCA_026709745.1 Candidatus Dadabacteria bacterium
CTTATTGAGGAAGCTTCAAGTATAGAAAAAGAGTTCTATCTTGGTATGGTGATTGATCGCTCTAGGGAAAGAGTGGTTATTATGGGAAGCCCGGAGGGTGGGGTCGAGATCGAGGAAGTGGCGGCCAGATCTCCTGAGAAGATTATCAAGGAGCATGTTGATATATCTCTTGGAGTCCAGCCTTACCAGTGCAGAAAAATCGCTTATTTCATGGGTCTTGAGGGTGGTGCCGTGAGGCAGGCCGTATCTTTCATCTCGTCCCTTTACCGTGTTTTTATTGAAAAGGATTGTTCTCTTGCAGAGATAAACCCACTTGTCCTTACCTCAGATGGGAACATAGTGGCTCTTGATGCAAAGATCAACTTCGATGATAATGCACTTTTCCGCCACCGCGATATCGCAGAGCTAAGAGATAGAAGTGAAGAGGATCCACTTGAGCTTGAAGCTGGTGACGCGGGCATAAGCTTCGTCAAACTTGACGGGGATATAGGATGTCTTGTTAATGGTGCTGGGCTTGCAATGGCCACCATGGATATTATAAAGCACCACGGCGGAGAACCCGCGAACTTCCTTGATGTTGGAGGAGGAGCCACCACTGAGCAGGTGACAAAGGCATTTAAGATGATCCTGAGTGATCCGAACGTAAAGGCCATCTTCGTCAATATCTTCGGCGGCATCATGAAATGTGACACCATTGCCGATGGTATCGTAGAGGCCGCGGGAGAGGTCGGAATAAACGTTCCCTTGGTTGTCAGGCTTGAAGGAACCAACGTTGAAGCCGGAAGGGAAATCCTTTCAGCTTCTGGTCTTGATATCCAGACCGGAGCTGATATGAAGGAAGCCGCGTCCAAGATTGTTGAAGCGGCTAAAGGCATTTAGTTTCAGCAAGTTACGACTGTAATTCTTGGGTTTTTTATTAAGTTGTGAGTGCATTGTCACCTGTCAAGGCAGTACCTTCCCTAATTTTTGTGTTACGCAATTAGTCACAAAGATGGTTATAAAGTGATCGGGGACAGAAGAATGCTTTGTAGTGGTTTTGGTGAAGAAAAGATTTAGCTGTCCCAATTAACCTGTAATCAATTGACTTGATCTAAGAGACCAGTACACTGGCCTATGAGATTCTTTAAAAGGTGCAAGCAATGTCCAAAGAAAATATAGGATCATACGAAGTCAAAACAAAATTGCCTGAAATACTGAGACGTGTGCGGGATGGGGAATCCTTTACAATTACCAATCGCGGAAAGCCCGTAGCGGATTTTATGCCCAGTAGGGTCGCATCAAGACAAAAAACAGCAGTTGCCATTGAGAATATTCTAAAGATGGGTAAAACCGTTCCTGCAGTTTCCGGTGACCGTCTGGAAGAGTACAGAAAGGAAGGCCATAAGTGACTCCATTTGTGCTAGATAATTCGGTGGCGATGCACTGGCACTTATGCCAAGTATCAAGAAATCTGATCAGCAATATAGTGAATCGGATGCCTTGGTTCTTGAGCTATGGTATCTTGAGGCATCAAACGTCCTGCTCAGCGCTGAAAGAAACGGAGATATAACACTTGCGCAAACCGATGCTTTTACCTCTCAACTGGAAGATTTGCCTATCACCGTTGATTCTTCCACATGGAGACAGTCGTTTACTCGGACCATGACCTTTGCCCCTTCCTACGGTCTCAGCAACTATGATACCTCTTATCTAGAGCTTGCAGTTCGAGAGTCATTAATGCTTGCCAGCTTAGACAGAACACTGCTAAAAGCAGCGCAGAAAGCTGGAGTAAGCATTTATCTTAAAGAGAAGCAAGGTTAGAGAGATGCGTTATATGTTCCTAGACGGTTGTGACTTTTTTGTCTAAATTTGTTTTTAGCAAAGATCTTGAAGAGAGTATAAAATTAATAATACAGGCAAGTTAAAACTAAATACTTAATTTATTTTCTATTAGTCTTTCTCATGTCTTTTATTTTACTTTCTAACCTTGACACAGCAATTTTGATGATTAGTTTGAGAAATGGAGGTACATGGGTAGATGCAAACGGCAGTTGCAACGTGCGATTCTCTCTCCGTTTTCATGCGGGAGATGGAAAAACATCCGCTTCTCTCAAAGGCAGAAGAGTATGCACTTGCGGTCAAATATTATGAAAACCGAAATCTTGAAGCCGCCAACAGACTTGTGGTGTCAAACTTGCGGTTTGTTGTGAAAATTGCTTCTGAGTACAGATCATACGGTTTTCCGATGATGGATCTTGTTCAGGAAGGTTCAATAGGACTTATGCGTGCCGTTAAGAAATTCAACCCTTACAGGGGCTACAGACTCATATCCTACGCCGTCTGGTGGATCAGGGTGAGAATTCAGAACCATATAATGAGGTTCTGGAGCAACGTCAAGATAGGAACAACGCAGTCGCAGAGAAAGCTTTTCCAGAGAATAGAAGGGGCAAAGCGCAAGCTTGGGATAACCGCCTCGCACATGGAAGATGACGATATAAGCCGTCTGGCGGATCATTTCGGCGTGAATGAAAAGGAAGTTTCCGGTATGCAGGCCCGTGTCTCTGGGAGAGATATATCTCTCTCGGAACTTTCCGCTGGTGAGGACTCTGCTACCTATGGAGAGATTCTTCCCGACCCGTCTGATAACCACGAGCATGTGCTAGCCGAACTTGGGTTTAAGAGTCTTGCCATGGAGAGTCTGCACGAAACTCTCGGGACGCTTTCCCAAAGACAGAAAAAAGTGATAAAAGAGAGGTTTTTCCGCGAACCTCCGAGAAAATTGCATGAGATAGCCGAGGATCTTGGGGTTTCCCAGGAAAGGGTAAGGCAGATACAGGTAGAGTCCCTGCGGAAACTGAGGGACGAAATGGCAGAAAAACTTAAGATTTATCCATAGTAAGCAGAAACTCAGGAGGAATTAAATGGCTTCTAAGATAATAGGAATTGACCTTGGGACGACTAATTCATGTATTGCTATAGTTGAAGGCGGTGAGCCGAAAGTGATAATCAACGAGGAGGGCACGAGAACTACCCCTTCGGTAGTTGGTTTTCTGAAAGATGGAGAGGAAGTCCTTGTAGGCGGACCCGCAAAGCGTCAGGCCGTGGCCAATCCCGAAAACACCGTTTACTCCAACAAAAGACTCATGGGAAGAAGGTTCGAAGAGGTCTCTGGTGAAGTGGACAGTCTGGCCTATAAGGTTGTGAAATCAGGCAATACGGACGCATGGGTTGAGGTTGAGGGAAAGCAGTATTCTCCCCCACAGGTCTCTGCTCATGTGCTCATGAAGCTTAAAAAAGCCGCAGAGGATTATCTGGGTTCAGAAATCACAGAAGCTGTTATTACTGTTCCTGCTTATTTTAACGACAGTCAGCGCCAGGCCACAAAGGATGCCGGTAAGATAGCCGGTCTTGACGTAAAGCGCATAATAAACGAGCCGACCGCAGCAGCCCTTGCCTACGGGTTTGACAAGAAAAAAGAGGGGATGGTTGTTGTCTACGATCTCGGGGGTGGAACCTTTGACGTATCGGTTCTCGAGGTCGGCAATAATGTTATAGAGGTAAAGTCCACAAACGGCGATACCCATCTCGGCGGAGATGATTTTGACAAGAGGGTGATCGATTACATCATCTCCGAATTCAAGAAGGATTCCGGAATAGACCTTGGAGCGGACAAGATGGCCGTGCAGAGGCTGAGAGAAGCAGCCGAGAAGGCCAAGATTGAGCTTTCAAACACTGTTGAGACGGAAATCAACCTGCCTTTTATAACAGCCGACGCTAGTGGTCCCAAGCATCTAGTGCTCAAGATAACACGCTCCAAGTTCGAGCAGCTGATCGAAGAGCTTGTGAAAGGGACTCTTAAGCCATGTGAGCAGGCTCTTAAGGACGCGGGGCTTCGCCCGGGCGAGATAGCCGAAGTGATACTGGTCGGCGGTTCAACCAGAATACCCCTTGTGCAGAAAGTGGTTACGGACTTTTTCGGAAAAGACCCGAGCAAGGGAATAAACCCCGACGAGGTAGTAGCAATGGGGGCAGCAATACAGGGGGGTGTGCTGGGCGGGGACGTAACAGACATGCTTCTTCTGGATGTGGTTCCCCTGTCGCTCGGCATAGAGACTCTGGGAGGCGTGATGACCAGCATAATCGAGAGAAACACGACTATACCTACCAAAAAAAGCCAGGTTTTCACGACGGCCGAGGACAATCAGAACTCAGTTGAGATTCACGTGCTGCAGGGGGAGCGGCAGATGGCGGCCGACAATAGGACTCTTGCGAGGTTCATTCTGTCGGGTATTCCCGCGGCGGCAAGGGGAATTCCTCAGATAGAGGTTACTTTCGACACCGACGCTGATGGAATACTCCACGTATCCGCCAAGGATAACGCAACCCAGAAGGAGCAGAAAGTCAAAGTGGAAGCTTCAAGCGGACTAAGCAGTGACGAAATTGACTCCATGGTTGAGGAAGCCGAGAAGATGTCCGAAAAGGACAAGGAAAAAAGCGAGCAGGTTCAGAAGAGGAATCAGCTTGACGAGCTTGTCTACAGGACCGACAAGAGTTTTCAGGAGCTTGGTGGCGGTCTCTCTGATGATGAGAAGAAAGATCTTGAGCAGGCCCTTGAGGAAGGAAGGGAAGCCCTTAAGTCGGATGATCTGAACAGAATCGACCAGGCCACGGAGAAAATAACAGCCGTCTCTCACAAACTCGCGGAGCTTATGTACAAGAAACAGCAGGAAGAGGCAGCTGCACAGGGTGCCGGGGAGGGTGGACAAGAGGATTCTGCATCTGAGCAAAAGAATTCCACATCGGGCGACGACGTTATAGACGCTGAATATACCGAACAGAAATAATCGTGCAGGGTCTAGATTTCCGTTTCTTCTTTTTGCAAATTTGATCTTAATCCATATAAGCTTCGGCAGATAACATAGTCAAGTCCAAACTCAATGACTTAGGGGCAAAAATGTATGAGCCCAATTCTAAACATTGAGGAGATATATTGAGCCTGAATGCGGACCCCCTGAATATCTTAATTCTTCCACATAATATCAGTTGAACTATAGTGAGCTGCTCAAGAAAAATTTTGAGCATGAAACAGTTAATCACTCCGCAAAGTAGTTCGTGAATGGCATGACTTCAACAAACGGAATTGAAAGTCTGTGGGCTGTACTAAAACGTGGTTATAACAGCGTTTACCACAACTGGAGCAAGAACCAAATGCCGTCAGTATATAAACGGAGTTTTATTTCCGACTGAATGAAGTAAACTGCAAAGGTAGATATCTGGGACAAACTGTTTAGTACTATGAAAGGCAAAGCGGTTACCTATGAGAAACTTATTTCGTAGCTTTTTTGGGGAATTATCCTTTCAAAACGTTTGTCTCTGGATAGCATACGGGGGATTACAATAAGTACACCTCATTCTACAAACGAAGTATCGCTTAACGGCAAACTGGCTGAATACTTGCGTCAGCATGGACTGGACGCTCTTGAAGAACAGACATTACGTTCAGAGTCCGGTCGGCTCCATCGAGTTGACGTATTGGTCAACCTTGATGAGTATGCTGTCGCACTAGAAGCAGAATATGCACCTCAAGATGGTAAAGCCGATGCCGCCAAGCGATTGACTGACCCAGCGCTTGAATGGCGAGGTGTACCCGTTGATGCTGCCTACGCTATTGCGTATCCGGCTAACATTAAAAATCTACCCCCCCCCTGGTGCATATAACGAACTTCGCAATACAAGGAAACTTCGGTTCAAATATATTTCTAGGGCAGATCGCAGATGGTCGGCCCCTGCCACGGGGACAGTATCTGAACTTGCCGAAGTTCTTCACGACTTCTGGACGCAAAGCGACAATGGGCAAGACATCTATGATGTAGCTGAATTGGCATCTGTCGCAATTGACAAAGCGGCTAATTTTCTGGAACGCCACAACAAAGAATCAGCTGAAAAAGATAGCGACCCGGCAGCTACAAAAGCACTTGTCTGGTTGAACGCCTTACTTTTCCAGGTGCTACTTCATCAATCCTTGAACCCCGATTCGCTCCCTTTTCCACACACTGGTAAACGGATTCCACTACCACATCCAGATAAGGGCAAAGATC
>JAPOSJ010000189.1 GCA_026709745.1 Candidatus Dadabacteria bacterium
CTACGGCTGGCAGGACCTTGACCTTGAGCACGGTTTTTACAAGGTCGAAACCCTTCCAGAGAATGACCGCGTCCGATACACTATCAGTCCTCAAGCCCGTCGCGAGGTATTGAAGCGGTTGCTCGCTGATAATCACGTCCGCACTGGGTCTGAGACGAATAACCCCATCTCCAAGTCCAAACGCAGTAACCCCAAGCGTAGGGCTATAACCTACGGGCCCGATCTCTTCCGATTAGAATCTTGATATGGCTGGGAAAGCCGTTTAACTAAAAAAATCAAACTGACTAGTAGGCAAAGATACACCGATGTTTTTCTCTCACAACTCTCCTCTTTCGCCTAACCATAAAGTTAAAGCTCTTCTTGGGAATCTTCTGACTTTTTCTAGACAGAATATTGTATGTGATACTCTCCGGGTCTTTTCATCAAACAGTCTCCTATATACATCCCAAAGGTTTTATCCCAATGAACGCATCACGCCGACTAAATGCCGATTTACCGGTGTCGTTGGAAGAAATCCTGAAGATTCTGATCCTGAGTGCAGAAAAAACATGCTGTGTAACCGCTGGGAAATAATTGTGTCCGAGCTTGTGTTTAAGCTGAATTGACTGCACCAATGTTCTGAGAGAGCGAGGATGCCTGTAGACCTGTTTTTGGTTTCAAGGGTTCTTATATGTAAAATTATCTTTCTATCGAAATATCGCCGTCTCGGCCGTGTTTTGAAATCTTGATTAACGGAGAGATAAAATGGAATTTTCTCTTGTAAAAGACAATGTTGCGGACATAAGGTCTGACTCTGTAGTTTTGCCTTGCTATGAAGAACCTCGGCTTCCTGCCGCGGCAAGAAAAATTGATCGCACACTTGGAGGGTTTCTTGCAGACAAGGCGAAATTATCTGACTTTAAAGGGGCCTTCGGAAAAACGGTTCTAGTTGATACGCCAGGCGATTTCAATACGAAAACCGTTGTTCTCCTCGGCCTCGGGAAAAAAGAGAATTTCAGTGCACTTGAGGCTTTTCGTGCAGCTAATATTGCGGTTGCAAGAACAGGCCAGCGCTCCCGCACAATCTCCGTTGATTTCTCCGGTCTAGACAAGGAGTTTCTAGGGGTTTTCCTCGAGGGAATGGACTGTGGAGCCTATGAATACGGGAAACTAAAGTCTTCGGGAAAAAAGAAAAACCGAATACAAAAGGTTTATATAGCCTCAAGGAAAATTTCCGCTGATTATTTCAACACTCAAACCGCACGTGCAAGTGCAGTCTCAAAAAGCGTTGCTTTCACAAGAGATCTTGTGAATGATCCACCTAATCTGCTTACTCCTTCAATTCTTGCCGAACATGCACTTTCGATTTCTGAAGGGTCAGAGTACATAGACTGCAAAATTCTTGGCAAAGAAGAAATAAGAGAGATGGGAATGGGAGGACTCTCCGCGGTTTCTTTCGGAAGCAGTGAACCCCCGAGATTCATACATCTTTCCTATAGACCACCCAGAAAATCCAGAAAAAAAGTTGCCATTGTCGGCAAGGGAATAACCTTTGACTCAGGAGGTCTTTGTCTTAAGCCAGCCGACAGCATGAGAACCATGAAAATGGATATGTCGGGCGCAGCTGTTGTACTTGGCTCCATGAAAGCGATAGGGGAACTTGCTCCCGGTATTAACGTTCATGGCATTGTGCCTGCTACGGAGAACATGACAGGAGCTTCTGCCTATAAGCCGGACGACGTGATAACAGCCCTCAACGGCAAGACAATAGAAATTATAAATACAGATGCCGAGGGTAGGGTGGCTCTATCCGACGCTCTTAGTTACGCGGTCCGCCTCGGGGTCTCAGAAATAGTGGATCTCGCGACACTTACTGGTGCGTGCATAGTCGCGCTCGGGCTTCACAACGCCGGAGTCATGGGCAACAGCTCAAATCTTGTCAAGTCAATTCTCAGTTCGGCCAGTAACGTGGGCGAGAAAATGTGGGAGCTTCCCCTTGACGCGGAGTTAAGAGAGGAAATAAGGAGTCGGGTTGCTGACGTAAAAAATGTCGGAAGCAGGTGGGGCGGGGCGATAACTGCTGCGCTTTTTCTTGAAAATTTCGTTTCGGATGTTCCCTGGGTTCATATAGACATAGCAGGTCCTTCATACATGGAGAAAACTTCTGACTGGTATCGGTATGGAGCCACAGGATTCGGCGTGAGGACTATAGTTAACTACCTTACGGAAAGATGACATTCCCATGAAATTTGCTGTATTGTCTGTGTAAACAATGCTGGGTTTGTAGCAAGTGCTCAGGAAGTGTAATCAAGCCAGTGGCGGAATTTCTCGTCTTCTCCCTTTATCACGCCAAAGTACCTTTTCTGGAGAGTCTTTGTTATTTCCCCGGGTTTCCCTGAACCTATTTTCTTACCATCAACTTCTCTGATGGGTGTCACTTCAGCTGCGGTTCCGGTGAAAAAGGCCTCATCCGCTATATAGAGCTCATCTCTTGTGAAACGCTGCTCTTTTACCGTAAGGCCTTCGTCATCAGCGAGTTCAAGAACGCATTTTCTGGTTATTCCTTCAAGTATTGAAGTGAGAGGAGGGGTCTTTAGGATTCCGTTTCTGACGATAAAGATATTCTCTCCGCTTCCTTCAGCAACGTAACCTTCTCCGTCAAGCAGTATCCCTTCATCAAAGCCGAGATCTGCCGCTTCCTGTCTTGCCATGACCGAGTTCACGTAATTTCCGCATATCTTGGCTTTGGTCATAAAGGAGTTCACATGCATTCTGGTGTAGGAGGATATCTTTGCCCTTATTCCGTTTGCAATTGCGTCGTCTCCGAGATAGGTTCCCCATGGCCATACCGCTATCGCGACATTTATGGGATTATCTCCGGGGAGTATTCCTTTTCTTCCATCCCCGATAAAAACTATGGGTCTGATGTAGGCTTCATCAAGCTCGTTTTCGCGAAGAAGTTCAATCACCGCGTCGCAGAGGGTCTGTATATCGTAGGGAATTTCTATGCAGGCCACATGCGCCGAAGCGTAAAGTCTTTGCATATGCTCGGTGAGTTTTAGTACCGCTGATCTCCCATCAGAGCACTTGTAGGCTCTTATGCCTTCAAACGCGCCCAGACCGTAATGCAGGGTATGGGTGAGCACGTGCACATTTGCCTCATTCCAAGGCACTGTTTTTCCGTTAAACCAGATTCTGGATTGGTCGTCTGACATAGTTTGCTACCTGATTTGGAGAAAGAGAAGCTGCAAACAGTATTATTATTCCCCTTTTTGTTGTCAAGCTTGCCGGATGGTTGTGATAGCGCGACAATGATCACAGGAATCTTCGTGTATTTATCTTGTGAGTATTGGTCCCTGTTAACTTTAGTAAAACCGCAGGTCGATGTTTTTCACTTCGGCTCCAGATGCTCTTTGATCACTGTGTTCATGTCCCGGGAGAATTTCGATCTTGGAAGAACAAGGTCTACACCTTTTTCTCTGAATTTGGCGGCTAGGTCCCTCTCCACATGAGGCAGATATCCTATGCAGAAGGTTTTTTTGTGTATATTGGAATTTTTGAGCCTGATGAAGGTTTCCTCGGCATCTATTTTTTTTGAAGCGAGATCAATAATTACGAGGTCAACTTTTTTTCCTTCTACCTTGTCTTGAAACTCCTCAAGATTTCTTACCTTTACCATCGAGACATCAAGGTGCTCGGCCACACTCTCAATTTTTGATGAGAAAAAAATGTCATTAGCAACCAAACAAACTGTTTTTTTCTTGAGCTTCATTGCCTGAAGATTGAATGATCCGTTCTTATTCTGCTATAAGTCAATGTAGTGATTCAGTCTTGCTGTAAATGTTTATCCTGCGTCCGATGGAGATGACCGTGATTATGAGTTTTTTATCCAGCTTGAGACAAATAAGCCTGTAATCAGTAACTCTAAATTTGTAGTAGCTTCTCATAGGACCCGACAGACGAGAAAGATAGAGATCAGGGTCAACCAATAGCTTTTCTCTTATAGCTTTAGCAATATTTTCTTTTATATTTCTTGGTAATTTGGAAAACTGCTTTTCGGCCTTCTCCGCAAACTTCACTTTCCACATAAGTCTAGAGATTGTATTTCTTTTCTATTTCAGAAAAAGGAATCAGTTTTTCTCCAGAAGCGATGAAATCTCTGTAAGCTCTCTCGGCTTGTTCGTAGTCTTCAATATCTTCAAGTTTGTTCATCAGAAACAGCTCCAGAGACTTTTTTATATAGTAACTCTTTGACCTTTCTTCTGCTTTTGAGACCCTACTGAGCACTTCACCTAGTTCCGCTGGAATTTGCGCTGATATACTGACCATACCGCGACTACTAGAACTTGCTCTCTTCCCCATATCAATCACCTCCTGTAAATGAAGATAATTTAACAGTTTTTTATATTTTTTGTAAATCTTATTAACTTTATGAGTTTTAAATAGATTGTAATAACTATTGTGTAGAATACAACATAGAAAAATCAAATCGTAAGGAGATTAAAATGAAAGCTACTTTGATTGCGTTTCTGGTGGCGATGATATTCGGAATCAATCCGATTTTTGAAAAGCTGAGCCTGAAAGATACCTCTCCTCTTTCAGTAATCACTATAAGGTTTGTTTTTACCGCGCTGTGTCTTGTATTCCTAGTGCTGGCGACGGGAAGGTTTTCTCAGGTGATTGACATCGACGGCCGTACTCTTTTCTGGATACTTCTTTCAGGTCTTCTTGGGGGGCTGATAGGCCTTTTTCTTTACTTCACGGCTCTTCAGGCCGCCGATACATCAAAAATTGTCGCGATAATAGCCACTTTCCCTATGTTTACGGTTATATACGCCTATCTTTTTCTGGGAGAGAGCCCGGGGCCGATGAGGATTGCCGGAGTCGTTTTCATTGTTATCGGTTCGATACTGATTGAGTGGAATCTGCTTGCGGACAGTTGAATGCTACATTTCAAGAGCCTCTATGCAGTCCTGGAATTCTTCAGCCATATCAGGATGCCCGTGTCTTGATGCAGCCACGGTCCCTTTTTCATAGGCGTCTTTTGCCTGTTCATCCATCCCGAGCTCTGTGTAGCAGTGGCCGAGTATTCTGTAAGCTGCGCCCTCATCGTCTTTGAGACGAAGGTAGGAGTTGATGGACTCTATGGTTTCTTCATAGCGTTCAAGCTTAAAATATTCGTTCGCAAGACTGTAGTGAACAAGAGGGTTCTCGGGATTTTTCTCAAGCAGTTCTCTGAATTTCTGGATTCTTTGTTCTGACATATCTGTTGAGTCTCCAATTCTCAGGGATTCAAGTTTATCTATTCCTCCCCTTTTAGGGTGAAATTCTCAAAACCGAAAACCCCCATAAAATTTCTTATGACTGACTGGGTGATATCGTCCATTTTAACGCTCTTGTTGTTTCCGAGCCAGTTTTCCATGGAAGTTATCCTGACGTCTGTTATTCCGCAGGAGAGGATCAGGTCAAAATAATCAAGGTTCGTGCTGGCGTTGAGGGCAAACCCATGATAGGTGACCCATTTTCTTATGGCTATTCCTATGGACGCTATCTTGCTTCTTTTTACCCATACTCCTGTGACTCCGTCTATTCTTCTGCCCTCTATACCAAAATCCCCCAGAGTGTTTATGATCATTTCCTCAATCGTTCTCATGTGCCTGCGGATATCCATACCGTGGTCCTTGAGATTCAGTATGGGATAGCCGACGATTTGCCCGGGGCCATGAAAGGTTATGTCTCCTCCCCTTGAGGAGTGTACAAAGGAAACCCCGTGTTTTTTAAGGTATTCTTCCCTTACAAGCAGATGCTCGGTGTTTCCCTTTCTTCCCGTGGTAATAGTCGGTGGGTGTTCTAGGAGAATAAGAGAATCTGGTATTTCCTCTGCTATTCGTTTTGAGAGAAGGTTTTCTTGGTACTTAAGTGCCTTTTCATAGGGAACAGTCCCGAGATTATATATATCAAGGGTGTTCATCGGGGCGGTGATAAAATATTTAGTGCCTCAGAAGTTCCTTACCCTTCCCATGGCGTCAAGGGCTGCTTCCATCACCGCCTCGGCTAGGGTGGGCGGTGCCTTCTGAGTGGGGGCTATTTACT
>JAPOSJ010000040.1 GCA_026709745.1 Candidatus Dadabacteria bacterium
TTAACTCCTGTCTTCCAAAAGCACTCATGTATAAAAAGATTTTTTGTTTCCTTAACTTTATTTATGGAACGTTAAAACTACTGCGTATTAAGTCTTAAGATGGCGATTCAGAGGGATAGTGAATGACAAAATTGCGGAGTGTTATACAGACACTTAAAAATTCATTCTCACATTGATCTGCAGTTTTATAAAATCCAGCTTGTAAAACTTGAAAATCAGCTTTTTTAAGGGGGCAGAACTGCACAAGCAGAAGATTGATTGAGCATCTTCCACAACTTTGAAAGGAGGTATTTAAAGACGATTTAACTCTTGCTTCAATGGGTCTTTATCAATCAATGAAATAGTCATAAAATCCTCATTATTGTTAAGTTTTCCTCATATTTGCTTACAAGGGAGAATTATCTGATATTTTGACATTTAATACTTTGACAACACCCTTGAGGTTCTGTATATTCAACACCCTGCAAAAAGGGGGATTCAGAAAATGGGAATCATAGCAGAAATAGAAAAAAAGCACCTAAGAACCGACCTTCCAGAATTCCGCCCCGGTGACACCGTATCGGTCCACTACAACATTAAGGAAGGGGAGAGGAGAAGGATCCAGATTTTTGAAGGTACCGTGATAGCCAAAAAAGGTTCGGGCTTCAGGGAGACTTTTACTGTAAGAAAGGTTTCCTACGGTATAGGTGTTGAGAGGATTTTCCCCATACATTCCCCTCTTATAGGAAAAATAGAGGTAAAAAGAAAAGGCCGAGTGAGAAGAGCAAAGCTTTACTACCTAAGAGGCCTTTCAAAGAAAGCAAGCCGGATAAGAGAGAGAACCTCTTAACCACCCGCTGTTTCAGTCCCGCCGCTGTCTCCATTTCCTGTTTTATTCATCTTGCTCATTACGTGAGTAATTCTCTGTATTGAGGTATATAAGGAAAAGAGAAAGAGAATGATGACGGAGAGCTTAAGAAGGTAGTCCCTGCCTCCAAACCCCATAAGAAAGGTAATCGCGTTACCAAGGAAGTTAAACGCGGAGAGCACACCCAGATAAACCACCCTCTCGGTCCTCTGCATTATTCCTACCTCGCAGTCGATCCCAAGCCCTTCGGCTCTGGCCTTTGTGTAGCTTACCATCATGGAGCAGCTGACCGTTAGGAAAATGATGTAAATGAAAAAGGTGTCTCTGAAAAAGCTCAGAAGACCTAGGTAGATCAAGACTTCCGAATACCTGTCCACGCAGGAGTCGAAAAAAGCTCCCTTGGATGAGTTAAGGCCCTGGGCACGTGCCACCCTGCCGTCGAAAATGTCGAAGGTCGAGCCAGCAAGCAGCAGCACTCCTGCTATGAAAACCATGCCCAGATGGAAAAACCAGCCCGCAAGCGCAGAAACCAGCAAGGTGGTGATTGTAAGCACATTGGGCAGAAAAGCCCTTTCTATAAGGAAGTCCTCTATCGGGCTCATGAGAAAGACCCACCAGGACTTTATTCCTCCGGAGAGAAGCTTTGAAGAATCCGGCTTTCTTCCGGTCTTGGATCTCTCATCAGTTTGTTCTGCTCCGACTTGTGGCTGTTCGTTTTCCATGGCTAAAATAATACCCTGTAATCTGCTCGTTAGTCTACGGGTAAACTGCGTGCGGCTTGTGCGCCCGGTTCAGTCGTTTAGGGTTACGTAGAACTTAAAATCCCCTTCTCTTTCTTTTATTTCGTTTCCGTATTCGCGAGCCTGCTCCTTGGATTCAAATGTTCCGATTCTCACCCTGTAGAAAGTGGTAATTTCAGAAGGGGAGTACTCCTTTATAAAGGCTGGATACCCTTTGTCCTTGTAGAACCTCGCGGTTCGGTTGGCGACCTTTTTGCTAAGAAAGGAACTGACTTGGATTGTGTACTTGTAATCGGGGTTGATTATTGCCGAGAAATATTCATCCCGGGTGTTTATTCCATCCTCAGTTCCCTCGGGTTTTTCCTCCAGGTCACCCGGGATTTCCTTCTCAGTGACGCCTGGGTTTTTCTCAAGTAGATTGAATGAGAACAGCCTCTCAAGCAGACCGGGGGATTTCTCCACAGAGGCAATCTCGTCTGAGGGGATGAATTTTTTTCCTACAACTACCCCCAGAGAGAACAGCGTTGTGAAAACAACGAGAAAAACCAGGGACAGCCACATCACACGTGGATTTTCTTTTCTCTCTTCTCCGGCCATTGCTACATACTCTTGGGAGCACTTATTCCGAGAAGACCGAGGCCGTTTTCTATGACTACCTGCACACAGCGTGCAAGGCACAGCCTTGCGGATGCCATCTCAGTGCTTCCCGAATCCAGTATCCTTGTCTTATTGTAATAAAAGTGAAACTCGCCCGCCAGTTCCTGAAGGTAATAAACTACCTTATGAGGAGAAAAAGAGTTGGCCGCTGAGTGCACTGCTTCTGGAAACCTGAGAAGTATTTTAATAATGCTTCTTTCCTCATCCCCTGAAAGGAGATTCAGATGTTCTTCAGAAGGGTTTATTCCCCTCTGCGCAGAGTTTCTAAGAAGACTTGAAATTCTGGCGTTTGCATACTGGACATAGTAAACGGGGTTTTCGCTTGACTCCTTTTTTGCCAGGGAAAGATCAAAATCAAGGTGACTGTCAGAGCTTCTCATCAGCAGAAAGAATCTTGTGGCGTCACACCCCACCTCACGCAGTACTTCGCGAAGCGTGACAAATTCTCCGGTTCTTTTCGACATTGGTACTTCCACACCGTCTCTTACGAGCCTCACAAACTGTATAAGAAGCACGGACAGGGCGGATTCAGGAAGACCAAGGGCCTTCATTGAGGATTTAAGACGTGATACGTGGCTGTGATGATCGGCACCCCATACGTTTATAAGTTTCGTAAATCCCCTTGAGTATTTATCCATGTGGTAAGCAATATCGGAGAGAAAATAGGTTGGGGCACCATCTGTTTTTATTATTACCCAGTCTTGGTTGTCCCCGTGGAGAGATGCCTTAAACCACAGAGCCCCTTCTTTTTTCTCAACCGCTCCGAGATCTTGAAGCCTCTTGATAGTTCCTCTGAGTTTTTCTTCTCCGCCGCCGCTGCCGTGTATCTCTGCTCTCTCGCTGTACCAGTTGTCAAAATCCACCCTGAGGTCAGACAGGTCCTTTTTCATTTCCTCAAGAAGTCTTGAGTAGGCATGCTCTCTGCAGAACTCTAAAGCCTCTGGCTCATCACCGGGTACCTGCGGACATCTTTCCGACTCCTTTATCTCCTCTGCAAGTTCTGAGATATACGTGCCGTGGTAACCATCTTCTGGAAGTTCTTTTTCGATCCCAAAGGTGTGCGAAAGGGCTGAGTATACATACTCTCCGAGCATCTCCATCTGCCTGCCTGCGTCATTTATGTAGAATTCCCTTGTCACATCGTATCCGCAGAAGGAAAGTATCCTGCACACCGCGTCTCCCACAACGGCGTTTCTGGCGTGGCCGAAATGGAGGTAGCCTGTGGGATTTGCGCTTACAAATTCAACCATGACTTTCTGCCCGGCCCCATTGCTTGAAGCTCCGTACTGTCCACCGAGGCGCAGTATTTCCCGAAGTTCTGAGGTGAACAAGGCTTCGTTCACGAAAAAGTTTATGAATCCCGGACCCGCGATATCAAGCTTTTCTATAAAACCGTGGGAGCTTTGCTCTATTGCCTCGACGATTTTTTGTGCTACTTCACGTGGGCTACTGCCCGTCGCGCTTGCTATTATTAGCGCAGCGTTTGTGGAGAAATCGCCGAACTCCTTTTTTTTCGGAACTGACACCTCAAACTCCGCCCGATTCCCGTCTGCTGTTTCCGGCAACCCAAGGGAATCAACCGAATCTTTTATGATTTTCAGTATTTCGTCTTTCATGAATTTCTTTACTCTGCGTTATTCACCGTCGCTTTGCAGGTGATCTATATCGTTTACCGATATTATAACGAACCTGTTGTCGTATATTTTGACAACGCTTTTTGAGGCTTCATCTACCATGTAGTCACGGAATTGTCTGAGCGAATTTCCGGCGAATCTGCAGAGCAGGGACCCTATAACCAGGTTGTGGGTTACAATCACTATGTTCTGTGACCCAAAACGGCATCTTATGTCCGCAACAGCCTCCAGTGCTCTTTGCTGAACGCCACTTAGAGCCTCTCCGCCGGGCAGCTGCAGAGTTTCTGGGTTCTCGCGCCAGTGCTCAAGTATGTCAGAATATTTTTCCCTTATGTGGGAGAAATCAAGCCCTTCGAAAATTCCCTGATCCATCTCCCGAAGATCATCCCTGAGGTTAACATCAATGCGGTGGTACACAGCGATTTTCTCTGCGGTTGTTTTTGCCCTCGCAAGGTCACTTGAGTATATGCGGTCAACCCTCTCGTCCTTTAGAGAAAAGGCCACCTTTTCTGCCTGCTCAATTCCCGTGGAGTTTAGTGGAACATCGCTTACTCCCTGGCATCTCCCGCTCTCATTCCAGTCTGTTTTTCCGTGCCTTACCAGTATAAGCCGCATGCGAATCACTTTTTGCTTTCACAGGAGATGACGAAAAACTCAGACCGTATCCTGTCTCTCAATTCACTCGGGGGAGGGGAAAGCGGCGAAGCGTTGTTTACGGCTTTTACGCAGTAAGAGTCGAATTTCACATTTCCGGAGCTTCTTTCTATTCCCACGTTGTATACCTCGCCGTTTTCGCTCATGTAAAAATTTACCTGAGCGGCAAGAAACATGTCGGAATCTATGTTAAGCGGCAGAATAAGGTTTTGCTTTATCTGTTTCGAAATCTTGCTGTAGTATACGTCAAGTACAAGTGATATGAGTCCTGGGTTTGATTTTTGGGAAGCGGTTTCGGGTGGCCCTGACTCAGCACTTTTCCTGATACCGCTTAAAACAGATTCCTTTCTGATATTCCTGATGACTTCCTCTTTCCCATCCGACCCTTTCTTTTCTGTATCTGGTTCTGACTTCTCCGCAGTCGTTTTGCTTGGAGTTTCTGTTTCTTTACTCCTCACAGCGGGTTTTTCGGGAGGTACAAGTGGTTCTGGTTTTGTCTTCTGGGTTTTTTTAGGTTTTTCTTTTTTTGCCGTCTGCTTAGGCTTTGCTTTTTCCTTTTTAGAGGGTTTTGTCTGTTTTTCGGGAGTTTTTTTGATCTTTTCTGTTTTTTCCCGGGGTTTCTGGGAACGAGCAGACGGTGCGGGCTTCGCTTTTTTCTCACCGCGCGGGATGTCTGTGGAGAGAGATACTTCTATTGAGCGCTCAGGGGATATCTGGCCGTTTTTTCCGACTCCCAGAGCAAGCAGAGCGACAAGCAGCAGATGAAAAACTATGGAAATAAAAAGCCCTTTGCGGAAATGATTCTTGTCTCCCCTCATCCTTTTACATGTCCGCTTTTTTATCCCTTATGGTTTTTGATTCCGTTACAAGGCTTAGTTTTTCGACGCCTGTTTCTTTTATCTCATCTATTACCTTCACAACGAATCCATAGCTGACAGATTTGTCGGCCCTGAGAAAAACCCTTCCGCTCTCGGGAGTTGTTCCCTCTGCCTCCATAAGTTTGCTGAGAGCTGTGCCGATTTCTGAAAGTCGGTAGCTTGCGTCTTCAAGAAATATGTTTCCAGATCCGGTTACGGACACTGTTATCCGTTTCTGGGTTTTTACGGGAACCTTGGAAGACGTAGTCTGCGGGAGGTTTACCCTGACTCCCTGGTAGAGTATGGGCGTAGTGACCATGAAGATAACCAGAAGAACAAGCATTACGTCGACAAACGGAGTGACGTTTATCTCGGAGAGAACTGACCTTCGCTGGCCAGCATTGAATTTTGCCGCTGCCATGAGGCGAAATCCCCCTCTACCTGTTTAGATACCGCTCTGCGGTGTTTAGAAATCCTGCGCAGAAATTTTCCATTTCAACTTCCATGGCCCTTACTCGGTTTACAAAGTAGTTGTAGGCTATTGTGGCTGGTATGGCAGCCGCAAGACCGATGGCGGTAGCTATAAGTGCCTCGGCGATTCCCGGAGCCACAACCTCAAGCGAGGGAACCCCCTTGTTGCCCGCAAGACCTATAAAGGAGTTCATAATGCCCCACACCGTT
>JAPOSJ010000190.1 GCA_026709745.1 Candidatus Dadabacteria bacterium
GGGTGCAGGATAAGGGAGGTAAGCACTTTGTCCATGGATATCTGCTGGTGCTTTGCCTTATAGGTTTCAAGCGCGCTTGTTGATTTCAGAAGAGCTATCCACTGCATATTATCTATGGACGTTCCCACAAGCTCCGCCTTGGGAAGCAGGGTGTAGTACTTAACGTCGAGAATTCTTGAGGTGTTATCGGCTCTCTCCATCTGTTTTCCAAGCTCAGAGAAATGCCATGCCTCCCCGTGTGATATGCTGATATAGCCCGACCCATGAAAAAGAAGGCTTTGCACTTTCGCAACTTCGCAGAACTTGCCGGGATTGTCGAGCAGCTTCTCTCTGGCTTCCTCGCTGTTAAGCCTGTGATAGAAACGGTTTATGAGAAGCCACATCTCAGAGGAAATTATCTCCCTAACGGAGCTTGCGTTCTCCCGGGCGCAGTTAACGCAGGAAATGATAGAGTTTGGGTTGTTGTGGTCAAGCACCATGAAATTTATTACGTTCTCACGGGTAATACTGTCATAAAGACTTCTGAACAGATCCATATCTCCCGTGACCCTTACTATGGGGTCCCATTCCTGGTCAATAGAACCGTGGGTGTCGATTGCAAGGCCAAGGTTGACGTTTATGAGCCTTGCGGTGTTCCCGGCACGCTCTGCATAGCGGCTCATCCAGTATATTGATTCTGCGACGCGGCTTAGGATTTTTTGCTCCCCCTGTTATTTGAGTTCTTTGCCGGAGCAAGAACCCAAGTGTCTTTGCTTCCCCCGCCCTGAGAAGAGTTGACTATCATTGAACCTTTCCTGAGTGCTACCCTGGTGAGTCCTCCCGGAAGGACGAATACATCTTTTCCGCAGAGAATAAAAGGCCTGAGGTCTACATGGCGTCCCTCAAAGTGATCACCCGCTATCACGGGAGCACGAGAGAGTGCCATGGTCTTTTGTGCTATGTAGTTTCTGGGATTGGCAATTATATCTCTTTTGGCCTGCGCAAGCTCTTCTTTGGTGGCCTTGGGGCCGAACACTATTCCATATCCCCCAGATTCGTTTGCGGGTTTTACGACCAGTTTCTCTATGTTGTCAAGCACGTACTTTCGGGCTTCATCCTCCTCGCATATGTACGTAGGCACGTTCGAGATCACTGGATCTTCTCCCAGATAGTACTTTATTATCTTTTCCACGTAGGCGTATATTATCTTGTCGTCGGCTACCCCTCCTCCAGGGGCGTTGGCTATGGCCACGTTTCCGGCCTTGTACGCGCTGAAAAGTCCGGGAACTCCAAGTACGGAATCCGGGCGGAAAACCTGGGGATCAAGGAAGTCGTCGTCCACTCTTCTGTATATGACGTCCACTTTTTCAAGTCCCTTAGTGGTTTTCAGGTGGACGAAATTGTCAACTACGATTAAGTCTCTTCCCTCAACAAGTTCTATCCCCATTTCCTTTGCAAGAAAAGAGTGCTCAAAGTAGGCTGAGTTGTAGATTCCCGGCGTAAGAAGCACGACCTTTGGGTCAGCTGTCCTGTCGGAGAGCAGATACTGCAGGGTATCGAGAAGATGAAGTCCGTAATCGCTTATCGGCATTATCTTCAAGGCGCCGAACACCTTGGGAAAAGTGCGTTTCATAAGCTCGCGGTTCTCAAGCACATAGGAGACGCCGGAGGGGGAGCGCAGGTTGTCTTCGAGGATGTAGAATTTTCCGTCTGAGTGCCTTATAATATCCGTCCCCGTAATGTGGCACCATATTTTTCTCGGAGGAGAAAAACCCACGCAGTCAAGGCGAAACCCTTTGCTCGATAGAATGAGATCTTTGGGCACGATCTTGTCCCTTAGGATTTTCCGGTCGTTGTATATGTCGTCTATGAAGAGGTTAAGGGCATGGATTCTCTGTTTGAGTCCCCTTTCTATAAGCTCCCAGTCCTGGGCTGATATTAGTCTCGGGATTATGTCGAAGGGGAAGATGTTTTCCTCTGAACCTTGTTCTTCTTCCGAGTAGAGGGTGAAAGTGACTCCCATTTCGAACAGGTTCATTTCGGCCGCTTGCTGTCTTTCTAGCAATTCCCCATCGGAGAGGCTGTCTATTTTATCAGTAAGAAAGCGGGTCCAATCGTAAGGGGTACCATCGTCCTTGAAGACTTCGTCGTAAAAGCCTTCCGTATCATAGTTTTTAAAATGCATTCCGGCTCCAAAGACCTTTTATCTAGAAATCTAACCAAAAGACCCGGATATGCCAAAGGGGCTGGGAATTTTAGGGCGTAATTTCCCTCTACACCTGAAGTGAAGCAATAAAGTGCTTTTCCGGGTGGGTCATATCTTGTATGGACAATGGTGAGAATCAGGAAAGGTGCTTCAAACTTCCTGTCCTGTTAAGGGAGTTAAACGTGGAAAGTATCCACAGAAGGACATAGTGGCTTCTGAATTTCTTCTTATAGTATGTACCTGCTGAGGTCCCTGTCCTTGACTATGTCGGCTATTTTTTCTTCAACATAGCTTTTATCTATGGTGAATTTCTTCTCCTTCATATCGGGAGCGTTAAAGGAGATATCGTCAAGCAGTTTTTCAAGAACGGTGTGAAGCCTTCTCGCTCCTATGTTCTCGGTGGAACTGTTAACCTCGGCTGCGGTCTCTGCTATTTGCTCTATAGCCTCGCCTGTGAACTCAAGTTTTATATCCTCGGTTCTCATAAGCTCGGTGTACTGTTTTATAAGCGCGTTTCTGGGTTCGGTCAGTATGCGTATAAAATCGTCTTTGGTAAGCGCCTCAAGTTCGACCCTTATAGGAAAGCGTCCTTGGAGTTCGGGTATGAGATCGGACGGTTTTGAGACGTGAAACGCTCCGGCTCCGATGAAGAGTATATGGTCGGTTCTGACCATGCCGTGCTTAGTTGTTACGTTGCTACCCTCGATTATAGGCAGAAGATCCCTCTGCACTCCTTCTCTTGAAACGTCGGGTCCCGAGACACCGTTTTTCCCACTGACCTTGTCTATCTCGTCTATGAAGATTATCCCGGAGTTCTCTGTTCTCTCTAAAGCCAGATGGGCAACTTTGTCCATGTCTATAAGCTTGCGGGCTTCCTCTTCGGTCAAGATATCCATGGCTTCTGGCACCTTGACCTTCCTGACCTTCGATTTTTTGGGCATCAGGCTTCCTATCATCTCGGAGATGCCCGGATCCATTTCCTCAACGCCTGCCTGACTGAAGACCTGAATTGGGAGTGTTCTCGACTCTATTTCTATCTCGACCTCCCTGTCGTCAAGTTTTCCGTCCCAGAGAAGTTTTCTCATCTTCTTCTTTGTTTCACTCATTTTTCTCTCTGCATCGCTTGTTTCTCCTTCCGCACCCATGTCAGGACGCGTCGGGACGAGCAGGTCAATCAGCTTGTCCTCCGCAAGTTCTCTAGCCCTTGTGTTAACCGAAAGGGTTTCCTCCTCGGTCACCATGTTAACGGCTATTTCCGTCAGGTCCCGTATCATTGACTCCACATCCCTGCCCACATATCCTACTTCTGTAAACTTCGACGCTTCGACTTTTACAAAAGGTGCCTGGGCCAGCTTCGCAAGACGCCTGGCTATCTCCGTTTTCCCGACACCAGTGGGACCCATCATAAGAATGTTCTTGGGAGAAATCTCATCTCTTAGCTCAGGCGATACCTTCTGCCGTCTCCACCTATTTCTGAGTGCAACGCCCACGGCCCTTTTGGCCATATTCTGCCCGACTATGTACTTGTCTAGTTCCGATACTATTTCCCTCGGGGTGAGGTACGATTCTTGGGACATCTGTGTTATTTCCTCGTTGTTTTCTCTTCCTCTGTCTCTTCAATTATCTCTTCAATCGATATATGGTTGTTTGTGTAAATGCAGATACCAGCCACAATCTCCAGTGAATGCATAACTATTTCTGAGGCGGAGAGTTCCGAGTGTCTTACCAGGGCGAGTGCAGCCGCCTGGGCGAATGGACCTCCTGATCCTATGGCTATCACGCTCTCGTCGGGCTCTATAATATCTCCGCTTCCCGAGATTATTAGCATGGTTTTTGAGTTTGCAACTATCAGCAGGGCCTCAAGTCTTCTCAGTATCCTGTCGGTTCTCCATTCCTTTGCAAGCTCCACTGCGGCACGCTCCAGATTTCCGCGGAATTCCTCAAGCTTCCCCTCGAACTTGTCAAAAAGTGTCATGGCATCCGCGGTTGAGCCTGCGAATCCGGCACATACCTTTCCTCCGTGCATCTTCCTTATTTTCTTGGCATTATGCTTTACGGCTGTTGAACCCATGGTCACCTGGCCGTCGCCCCCAAGTGCCACACGACCTTTTTTCTTAACGCAGAGTATAGTGGTTCCGTGAAACTGACTCATGTTTTTTCCTCTTTGTCACCTGCTTTATCTAGGCATTCGGGTGAGTTTTATCGTACACTTCCATTATCCGCTCCACAGAGAGATGTGTATATCTTTGGGTCGTCGAGAGACTTGAGTGGCCAAGCATCTCCTGTATTGCCCGCAGATCCGCCCCGCCCGCAAGCAGATGTGTGGCGAACGAGTGTCTCAGCACGTGGGGGCTTACATTTTTCGATATTCCGGAGACAAGGCCGTATTTCTTTATTATCCGCGCCAGGCTTCTTGTGGTTATCCCTCCTCCCCTTGAGTTAAGAAATATTCGGTCAGACGAAGGCCTGAGTTCTCCCCTTATGTCAAGGTATTCCCCGAGAGCGGAAAGAGCCTTTGATCCCACGGGAACTATCCTCTCCTTGTTTCCTTTCCCCAGAACCCGTATTACCGCCTCGCCCATGCTGAGGTCGGAGAGGGTGGCTTCTGCAAGCTCGCTTACCCGCAGACCGCTTGAGTAAAGAAGCTCGAGAATGGCCCTGTCCCGCACAGAAAGGATGCTTTTTTCTGTATCCTTTACGTCGACTATGCTGAATACTTCATCGACACTCAGGAACACCGGAAGGCGTTTTTCCTTCCTCGGAGTTCGAACGAGTTTCGCCGGGTTTTGCGCCACAAGCCCCTTCCTTACCAGGTATGAAAAAAAAGACCTTACCGCCGATATTTTTCTCTCGACCGATGCAGGTGAATTCCTTCGGTAGAGAGTGGACACATAGGCATTTATGGTTTCTGTGTCTGTGTTCTCGATTTTTTTCTCCTGCTTTAATAGAAAATTCCGGAAGTTCTCAAGATCACTCCTATAGGCCTTTACGGTGTGTTTCGAGCAGTTTCTTTCTTCCGATAGGTGCTTTATGAAGCTTTCGAGCAGTTTGTTCATCTACTCTTGAAATATATACTCTCATTTGGTTTGGACAAGGGATAAAGTAAAGTTGCCGCCAGCGGGGGCAGGGGTTGGTTTTCCTGCAGGGAAATGGCTGTGAAGTTTGTTTTTCTGCGCTATAACAGTAAAATCCTACTTCAGGCTTACTTGCGAACAAGGAAGGTGAAATCTTATTCCCCTTGGAAAAGAAAATAAAGTTTCCCAGCAAATTTCCGATGGGTTTGTCAAAGTTGCCGACCTCAGATCAAAAGTAGCAGACCTGGAGCCTGGTTTTCTTTCGTCACTGAGGGTGCTTGAGGCTTTCAGCCAGACTGAATATCTGTTCGCGAACCTGAAAAAGAGATCCGTAATAGGATTTTTTGGCAACTCCGGTGCGGGCAAATCAACCCTTATTAACACTGTTGTAGGCGATGATATTCTTCCGACCGGCGGGAATTCCCCGACTCCTCTGGTAACTCTGGTCGGGCACACGGAATACAAGCCGCCTTCCCTCTTTGCCGAAGTTGCGCTTTTCAAAAGGGGATTTAGTCCCCACATGATCCACGACCCCGATCATGTAGCGGGAACCCTGCTTGAGCAGGGAGGCACGGAGATACTCTCCCGTGGCGAAGACGCTTATTTCGCCGTGGTTTTCTGCGGAGCTGATATCTGCCGTCACGTTTGGCTTATGGACACCCCGGGGGATATCTACGGGGCAGGTGGGGATAAGGTGCTTCTGAGTGCGGAGATTGCCAATGGCTTCGTTCTGCTGTCCCGGCACTCACACTTCCTTTGCAATGATGATCTC
>JAPOSJ010000019.1 GCA_026709745.1 Candidatus Dadabacteria bacterium
TACTTTTTTTCTCTCAATATTCGGCACTTTCATAACCAGAAGCGGCATAGTATCTTCGGTTCACTCCTTTGCACGCTCAGACATAGGTCCACTTTTTGTCGGCTTCATGGTTCTTATACTTCTTTTCTCTTTTGCGCTTCTTGCATACAGGTCAAAAGACTTGCAAAGCGAAGAAAAGTTTGATTCCCCGCTCTCGAGGGAAAGTGCTTTTCTGTTCAATAACCTTCTTTTTCTCGCAGCAGCGTTCTCTGTGTTTCTGGGAACAATTTTTCCCGTACTCTCCGAAGCCTTTACAGGGAAGAAAATTCTGGTCGGCCCCCCTTATTTCAACGCTGTGGGTGTCCCCATAGGACTTGTACTTATTTTACTTATGGGAGTGGGTCCTCTTATATCGTGGAAGAAGGCTTCAATGGCAAATCTGAAGAGAAATTTTGTTTTCCCCGCAGTGGTTTTTCTGGTGGTTCTCCTAGCGCTTCTTGTCTCCGGGATGAGAGAACCTGTAGCGCTTTTAAGTTTTGCGCTCTGTGGGTTTGTTGCGGGGACGGTGTTTTTAGAATATTTCAGGGGTGTAAGGGTAAGAATCAGCAGGGGAGAGAATCCGGTTTCGGCATTGTTTAATCTCATCTCAAGGAACCGCAGGCGCTACGGCGGATACATAGTGCATCTTGGGGTGGTGCTGCTGGTAATAGGAGTCACTGCTTCTTCTCTTTTCGTTACCCAGAAGGAAGTTGTTCTCGGCAAAGGGGATTCTTTTTCCCTTGGAAGATATGATCTGGTTTTCAATGGAGTGCGCTTTATTTCAAACGATGCTAAGGATGGATTTTCAGCGGAACTCTCAATTGAGAAACAGGGAAAGAGCGTCGCAACCATGTATCCCGAGAAAAATATCTACAAGTACGAGGGAAACAGGGAGATAAATCAGGAAACAGAGGTCGCGCTTCGCTCCACTTTCAGAGATGATCTCTATCTCATACTCTCCGAGGTTGATGGAAGCGGAAAAGTAAACATAAGGGCCCTTATTAACCCGATGGTGAACTGGATATGGGCAGGGGGCATTGTTATCGTCCTTGGAGCGATTGTCACGATGTGGCCCGAGGGGCGAAGAAGAAAGGAGGTTGCTGCGTGAGTGAATATGTAATCTCTTTTCTGCTTGTGGTGCTGGTATCGGTTTTTATTGTCTATCCTTTTTTCTTGGGTTACAGAAGAGGAGAGAGAGGTATTGGGGACGAACCCGAGATCAGCCGACTCGAACATCTTTACGAGAAAAGAGACCTATATTATTCCTCCATAAAAGATATAGAGCTTGACCGGGATATGGGAAAGTTAAGTGAGCAGGACTATGCCGAACTTATGTCGAGGTACAAAGAAAAAGCGGTAGCCGTTACAAAACTTATTTCAGAACTTCAATCAGTGACTGGGGATGGAGAAATTACTGAGGAAAAGAGAACTTCTCCTTTCGAGGCGCCGCCTTCATAACCTGCACGAATGATGAGAAAAACAACCTTCAATCTTTTTTTAATCTCTTTTTGTTTTTTTGCCTCGGCGGTGATTCCTGTATCTATGGCGCAGGTGTCGGGAGAATCAGTTTTTATAGAGGGGAAATGTATAAGATGCCATACACTTGGAAGAGGAAGGTTCGTAGGTCCTGATCTTCTGGGCGTGGGGGATAGATATTCAAGGGATGATCTGATCAGATGGGCCCGTGACCCCGAGAGCATCTATGCGGAGGAAAAGAAAAAACCTTTAAACGATGGCTATCCGCCGATGCCTCCAATGAATCTATCAGAAAGCGATGCCCAAAAGGTTGCCGATTACCTTATGGGTTATAAGCTCCCATCTGATCTTGCTGAAAGCGGGACAATAAAGGGTCGTATAGGAAATATCACTACCGGGAAACCCGAAGAGGAGCACAACGTCGTTTTGATTTCATACATGGGAGACAGGCAGCAAGAAAGGCATTTCGCTGAGTCGGATTCGCTTGGCAATTTCTCTTTTTCTTCTCTTCGGTGGGACAGAAGTTATGAGATCGTGCTTTTTCACGAGGGAGTTCAGTACGTTTCGAGTAAGATGGTTTTTCTTCCCGGAGAGGACAGAATTACCCTTGATCTACCGGTCTACGATACAACAACTTCGGATGAAAACGTCTCTTTGCAGTCGCTGAACTTGATTGTCTACCCGGATGAAGAGAGTGGCAAGGTAAATGTGACCTCTCTCTATGTTTTTGAGAACTCGGGCAACACAGTCTTTACAGCAGAATCAGAGGGCCCGGATACTTCAAAACTTGTTTTTTCTATTCCCGAAGAGGCAGTGGACGTTACTTTTTCAGGTGGAGTAAATCCTGAGGCGATGCAGAGAGAAGAAGAAAAACTTTACAGCAAACTTCCCTTTCTACCTGGTATGAAAAGAATTGCTCTTGGCTATTCTCTACCTCTTTCGCAGGTTCGTGGGAAATTTCAGATAGGGTTTAACTATGAAGTTGCTGATCTTACAGTGTTTGTGAGAAAAACAGAACTTGGAGTCAGGGTTGAGCAACCCGGGGCGGTTGCAGAAGAGACTATGATTCACGATGAGGCCTTTTTGAAATACCAACTATCGGACTTAAAACCAGGTGACGTCACGGTAATTGTTTCCAATACTTCTTTTCTCAAGAGCGACATTGGCAAGTATCTGCCGGTGATACTCTTTTTTGTCCTTGTCGCCGCTGGAATCATCAGTTTTTTCTACCGCAAGAACAGACTTCGGATATGAATTCAGAAATCACGGTCAGGAAAAAACGGAAAGCGGCTATCAATCATAAAGAAGGTGTTAAATGATTAATAACCGGTATTCTTATAGCTCATGCAATGGAACTGGCAACAACCTGAGTGGCCTAACTTTACGTATGAACCGCAGTTTCTTGAGGGACTGGAACATGATTTTCTGCATGGGACAGGACTGTTTTTCGGGGCCTGCAGGCACCTTGATGAAAAGGAGCGAGACTGGCTCAAGATAGAGATTATAGGGGAGGAAGCCCTTAAGACTTCTGAAATTGAGGGAGAGTACCTTAAACGTGAGAGTCTACAGTCGTCTCTTAGAAGACATTTCGGTCTCAAAACAGATGATATCAGTGTGAGTCCCGGTGAAGATGGAATCGCCGACCTCATGGTCAACCTTTATACTACTTACGAAGATTCTCTCTCCCATGAAACTCTTTATCGTTGGCACAGAATGCTTACGCGTGGACGAGACGATCTTAAATGTGTGGGTCGCTACCGCGAAGAAGAAGTTGCTGTGGTCTCAGGGTCTCTTCACAGGCGACGGATTCATTTTCAGGGCCTTCCTGCAAATCGTGTGGAGCCGGAGATGGAAAGATTTGTCCGCTGGTTTAACCGAAGTGCTCCAGGGGGTGATGTGCCTCTTCCTGCTTTGACTCGCTCTGGCATGGCGCACATATATTTTGAGTCAATTCACCCGTTTGAAGATGGAAACGGACGCGTAGGCCGTGCAGTTTCGGAAAAAGCACTGGCTCAGTGTCTCGGCCAACCTACTCTGATTGCGCTTGCCAAAGTGATAAGCAGAAACAGGAAGGATTATTACGGGGCACTTGGAGATGTGAACACCAAAAACGAGATAACGCAGTGGCTTCTTTATTTTGCCCATATGGTGCTTGATGCACTTGCTTATACCCGAAACTGTGTGGAATTTCTTATAGGTAAGGCGAGATTACTTGAACGTCTCAGAGGAAAAATAAACCCACGTCAGGAAAAATGTCTGCTTCGTATGTTCGAAGAAGGCCCGGAGGGTTTTACAGGAGGTCTCAGTGCCAAGAACTATATAAGCATCACTAAAGCTACTCGTCCGACCGCCACCCGTGACCTCTCAGATCTGGTCGCAAAGGGTGCGCTTCTACGGACGGGGGAACGAAAATATACGCGCTACCATCTGAAGATTGATTCAAGGCTTTAAAGATGAGCAATGTGCAGAAAAATCCACCGCCTCTGCTTAACAGAAGCTTCATCCTTCTAACCTTTCTCGGGTGTCTTTACTTTTTTAACTTCCATTCGTTTCTCCTTCTGCCCATTAGGATTTCTGAACTGGGAGGGACCGAGAAGATTGTGGGGTTCGTGATGGGCATTTCAGGACTTAGTACCCTTTTTCTTACTCCCTATGCAGGCAAAATAACCGATAGGTACGGAAAGAAACTGTTTGTACTGCTGGGGTTCGCTCTGCTTGTCGCCTCGACATTCCCACTCGCTTTCTTAGACAGGGTCGATTACCTCTACTACGTTATCAGGATAGTTCACGGCTGTTCCTTTTCTCTTTTCTTTGTCGCCGCGGGGGCGCTTACGGTTAGTGTCTCAAGCGAACAGAGAATGGCTCAGGCACTCGGCATATACGGTGTTTTCACAATAATAAACTATGCGATTGCCCCTTACGTTGGCTCCATTCTGATAAATAATTTCGGTTTTGATTTCTTTATTTTTTTCCTTACCGCTACCGGACTTATTGGCTTGGGAGTTTCTTTTATGATCAAAGAGGGAAAGAGAGCCGCTGCACTGGAAAACACAGGACCGGGCTATATGGACTGTCTTCGGGGCAAAGCTACTTATATATCCTCAGTTACGCTTTTTATATGCGGAGCGGCGTTTATAACCACGTTTAACTTCATTTCCATTTTCTCGCTTTCAATAAACATAGAGAACTTTCATGTTTATTTTCTTTGCTACACCGTTTCGGTGCTTGCGATCAGACTGTTTCTTGGCTGGGTTCCCGACAGGTATGGCAAGTGGAGAGTTGCCTCTCCTTTTGTTTTCTTTCTTGGACTTAGTATATTCATGCTGAATTTTGTATATGAGATTAAACTTCTTGCTCTCTGCGGAATTATATTCGGCTGCGCGCACGGATTTGTGTATCCTTCACTTTATTCGATCATAATAGAATCGAATCCCAAGGAAGCGAGGGCGAAAGCTTTTGCCATAAGCAGCGTTTCGTTCACTGGTGGAGGAATGTTGGGGTCTTTTGTTTTCGGAGTCGTGGCGGAACTTTTCGGATTCAGGACTATGTTTGTTTCGATAGCGATTATGGTCTTGCTGGGTTTTTTATTTTTCGCCAGAAATTCAATTCTAAAGGAGCGTGCAGCATGAGCAAGGATCCCATCAGATTTCCTTTCGGTCACCTGAAGATTTTTGACACGATGAAGATAGAAATTCTTCGCATGGAAAACGGGGAATCAGAACTTTCCATGCCGTTTATTGAGGAATATACACAGCACTATGGAATGCTTCATGGCGGGGTGATTTTCACCTTGGCGGATGCTGCCTGCGGAGTTGCTGTTGCCAGTGTTGCAAGAGAGGGGAAAAAGTTTCTTACTTCTCAGATGAATATAAATTATTTGGAGCCCGTAAGGGCGGGCATTACAGTTTCTTATGCCCGGGTACTAAGGCAGGGGAAAATAATGCCAGTTGAGTGTGAGGTCTTGAATTCTGGTGTCTGCGTAGCAAAGGCTACTGCTATTTATACTCTGGTTGACTGAGGGCGCTTTTCAGTCAGTTAAAATGCCACCGCCTGTTGAAGCACAGCCCGAGCAGTTGTGAGTAGAGGGCGCTTTTCAGTCAGTTAAAATCGCAGAAAGAGGATCACCCTGCTGAATACGTTGTGAGTAGAGGGCGCTTTTCAGTCAGTTAAAATAAAATACTTTCTGTTGTATACAGCTCCGATGTTGTGAGTAGAGGGCGCTTTTCAGTCAGTTAAAATCCGGGCAGAATTACTTTGAATTTGTCTCCAGTTGTGAGTAGAGGGCGCTTTTCAGTCAGTTAAAATGTATCCGACTTTGGGGGCATTGATCGCCCAGTTGTGAGTAGAGGGCGCTTTTCAGTCAGTTAAAATCGGAATCATAAACGGCCGTCTGGCCGTCCTGTTGTGAGTAGAGGGCGCTTTTCAGTCAGTTAAAATAAACCCCCCTGCGGATCATAATAGTGAACGTTGTGAGTAGAG
>JAPOSJ010000197.1 GCA_026709745.1 Candidatus Dadabacteria bacterium
AGTTCTTGAGCGCGCTTATCGGTGCAGGCTTTCGTAGCCGCGAGATGGTGTCCTCACATAATGCTCTTTTGTTTTCCTATGCGTTTTATCTATTGGGGCGCGTTCGGTTCGGCGTCCCCGAGCATCAACTCCAAAAGGCGATAGGCCGTTGGTATTTCGCAGCTTCGCTGACCGGACGATATACAAATTCTCCAGAAACAGTGATGGACAGCGATCTTGCTCGTTTCCGTGAGGTCAGCTATTCCGATGAGTTCTCGCAAATTCTAGACGACATCATCGCGAATGAATTAACTAATGATTTCTGGGCGATCACATTACCTGTAAGTCTTGAGAGCTCCTCGGCGCGTAATCCCGCATTATTCGCTTACGTTGCCGCACAAAACAAACTCGGTGCGCCTGTTTTATTCTCGCATAAGTCGGTCGCGGATCTTATCGATCCCACAATCCAAACAAAGAAGAAGGCGCTTGAGCGTCACCATCTATTCCCGCGCGCATGGTTAGAGCGTGCAGGGATCGGCAACCGTCGTGTCATTAATCAGATGGCGAACTACGCGCTACTTGAGTGGCCCGATAATCTCGATATCAGCGATGATTCACCGCGCGAATATGTGCCGCTTCTGCGCGAGCGTTTCGCCGATGATGACTGGGCCACAATGGCGGAACTTCATGCCTTGCCGGAAGGCTGGGAGGAGATGAATTATCCCGAATTTTTGGCGGAGCGGCGCAAACTCATGGCTGGCGTAATCCGTCACGGCTTCGAAAAATTGAAGTGAGTGATAGGGAAGTTAGCCGAATCTCACGTCGAAGAAGCAGTGCTTACATGGCTTGAAGTGCAAGGGTATGCGGTTGGTGCGTGATCAAATCTGGGACCTGATGGAATCGCCCCAGAACAAACCAGTTATAGCAATATTAGTGTTGGATGATCGACTTTGCGACGCAATCGCATGTCTTAATCCAGGTCTTCCGACGGATTATGCAGTCGGAAAACCCCTCGCTCGTCGAGGAAAACCGCATCTGGCAGAATATAGAACAGGTCTTACCCCTTCAACAGATCTCCGACTTTCACGTACGGAAAAGACCTACCTTCTCCTTTATCTGCTCCATGTTCTCTTCGGCAGTCTGTTTCGCCCTCAGAGTTCCCTCACGTAGTATGTCCCTTACCTCATCCGTACTTTTCTCATACCGCACCCTTCTCTCCCTTATAGGGTCAAGGAGAAGATTTATCGCACGTGCAAGCTTCTTTTTTACCTCGACGTCACCTACATTTCCGGTCCTGTAACGGTCCTTGAGATCCTCAACCTCCTCCGCGTCGTCATTGAAAAGATCGTGGTAGATAAAAACCGGGTTTCCTTCCACAGTACCCGGTATATCGGCCCTTATTCTCTTCGGGTCGGTATACATGCTCTTTACCTTACGCTCAACTTCCTTTTCGCTGTCACTTAGATATATGCAGTTGTTAAGACTCTTACTCATTTTCCTGTTACCGTCGGTACCCACAAGGCGCGATGCTTCGCTTATAAGCGGTTCAGGCTCCCCAAAATAATC
This sequence comes from Candidatus Dadabacteria bacterium, assembly GCA_026709745.1. GTDB lineage: Bacteria > Desulfobacterota_D > UBA1144 > Nemesobacterales > Nemesobacteraceae > Nemesobacter. The sequence continues at coordinate 1,546 of JAPOSJ010000197.1, forward strand.
ACCGTAGAGAAAATTGAATCTCCTTGCAAGTTCCCTGGTAAGTTCCACGTGGCTTAGCTGGTCTTCTCCCACCGGAACTTTGGTCGCTCGGAACATCAGTATGTCGGCCGCCATAAGCACGGGGTATCCGAGAAGTCCTGCTGAGTAGTTGTCCCCCACTCCCATATCCTGAATTTTCTCCTTGAGTGTGGGAATTCTCTGGAGTCTCGGCACGGGACAGAGCATTGAGAGTATGGTTGAGAGTTCCGTTATCTGCGGCACCTGGGACTGCACGTAGAAAACTGAGCACCCGGGGTCCATTCCCACGGAAAGCCAGTCGCATACCATCTCAATAGTGTTTTCCTCAACCTCGACCGCCCTGTCATAATGCGTAGTCAGCATGTGGAGATTTGCGACCAGGAAAAAGCAGTCATACTCACCCTGAAACCTAACGCGGTTTCGAAGTGAACCCACAAGGTGTCCCAGATGAAGCTTCCCGGTGGGCCTGTCTCCCGTAACCAGAATGGGTCTTCCGCTCACTTTAACCTCCGAAAATCGATCCGTTGCGGTAAGGTTACTCAAACAGTCAATATACTCAACAGAAAACAGGGCTCTGCAGAACTCTCAGGACAGACACAGTCCATAGGCCGACCCCTTCGCAGTTTGCTACGCAGACACTGTCCATACTTTTCAGTACACCGAATCACAACTTGACTGAACTATATTCCACTAGCACAGCTAGATGCGAATGTCGATAAGCTTCATTGCCTTGCTCAGCCGGAAAGATACCAGCTACTGCAAGTTCTCCATGGCAATATTGTCCGCATACAGACTGGACGTCGGATACGACGTGGTGCTGTTTCAAGGTCTGAGCTTGAGAGAAAAATTCGAAATTGGAACCATATGACAATCCTCCCCTTTGAGCAGGTACGGGTATTCGTAGACGAGAGTGTGCTCAAGGATATTGCACCTACTGTCATCAAATACAACGATTGGCGGTCGGTCGGGGAAGTGGTGAAGCCGTTCCGATGGAAGCCGGAGTTTCTTCGGTCGTCTTGCCGAGGCTCTTGCACGCGGCGGGCAATTTGCGGAGGAAGACAAAGTTCTGGATGTGGCGATTGCTCTTGAGAAAATGTTCAAACCACAGGACAGAAGAATCGGGAATTATATACTTGATTAACCATTAATTTTTGGCACAAAATTACCATATTCGGAGCTAGGTTGCTATTAACAACAACAAAGTCTGTTTGATTATATGACATAATTGGTTTGTGATCGGATTTTTCAATAAGAGCTTTTTGCTTTTCTGCGGGAAGTCAGTAAATACCAAACTCTCTCTAATCTTCCTCTTCCATAAATTCTTCTCTTCCAAGTGCTTTTACGTGTGGTTCATCGTGCAGGAGCAATCGCAATTCAGTCAACCAGTTCGGATCCCAATCCATTACTTTAGCGACCGCGTTGTCCCATAGGGCGCGTACACCATTTCCTTCCCCCTCTCGAAACAATGGAACTTCAATATTTGCCGTTTCCTCCCAGCAATCACCGAGTGTTATTAATGTAGATGTATCTTGGATATTGGGACCACGGACAGGCAACCAAGCCGCAGGATTATAAGTTGGAAATGCAATTGTTTTTCCTGCTTGTCGCATGAGTTGAAGACGTCCTGCTGTGGAATTTAAAAACACCGCCAGCGCTTTAGCTTCCTTAAAATTGAAATCAGGGACAGGTAACCAACCACCGCTCCCTAAATAGCGGTTTTCACATGCAACGGCTGTAAGTCGAGCTGTTGCAGAATTCTGCCCTGCGGTAACAAGCAAATGTGCCGCGTGTTTGAGCACACGGGGCTTTTGATTTTCTGAATTACTATTGTCTTTATCAAAAAAGCTATGCAGTTTTTCAGTCTTGATCGGAACTAGATAACCATCTGGTTCGCCACGAATGAATCTTTGTACTGACATACCCTTGGACATAAATACCGGGAAAGCTCCTGGAGTGTCAGGCGTTGCTTTTTTAAGCATTCTACCTCCTCCCTGAAGAACAGCTGACGGCATCGACCCGTCTTGGTTTGAGTTGAAGAGAATTGCCCCCCCCCTTCAACCAAAGCGGAGGCTGCTTCTGCCAGACGCGTTGATCTCCAAATCGCACCAGTCCAATCACCATTGGCAACACGTTCAGCCGACCATTTAGAGACTTCTCCCCACCCGTTCGGGATCACTCCAACCTTACACTTGAGCAAAGAGGTATGAAAATCCTCCACTTCTTCTTCATTGATGGGTAATCTATCAAGGTTAATAATACGTGTTGGAGGTCGATCTCCACTTAATCGCGTCGCGATGATCATACTCTCGTTAATGTCTGTGTTTTGGCTTAAATTTACATTTCTAGGTTGATGACACGTTAGCAAAGTATGAATATGAAACCGTTGACAAAATATCTTGCGCAATTCTACGTTGTCGGGACCGCTCAGAGCAATTGTCGGCCAAATCATTGCCAACACACCATTTTCATTATCAAGACATTTTTCGGCGAGGGCTTCAAAAAGAGGGCCAATCGAGTTTTTTGAAATAAATTCTTCTAATTCGGAATCAGCCCTCAATAGATGTCTTTCAATAGAATCAACGCGACTGAGCATTGATTTACGAATAGGTTCATCGAACTTCTCGGCCATTTTGGCACGGTTTGTAAAAGGTGGATTCATAATCACAATACGTGCATTCGCAGCTGAGCGCGCAGATCCCTTTGGAAGCGAAACTGTTGAAATAGCATTATCATTCGTTAATGATAATTGCTGCCCGTATGGATCATCATAATCGTAATTCAAACCTTGTGCTGGAACGATGTCCTCGTCTAACAAGAGTTCAATAGATCCCACTGCAACTTGATTTCTCTTTGTCGGTCCATACGGCATACAATGGAGATTTATTTTCTCATATTTGATGTTTTTATTACCTGAGATCAATTGAGATGCCGCCAATTGAAGAGATACTGGGTTCATATCAAACCCTCCAATTAATTCTTCTACAGCGAATTTCTGAAACTTAGCTAGTTGATCTTCAGAAGCACCAGAAAGCCGGGCGCGGCGTTTCATATCGGCTAAAAGAGACGTAAGAAGCGTGCCTGACCCGCAGGCGAGATCTATTGACTTATATGCTCTCCATGTTTCTTCTTGAGAAAAATCAGAATTAAAACCTTCACTGGCCGCATCTAAAGCTAATCGAGCTAATATTGAGGCTGCGGGTGGTCGAGTGAAAAACGCGCCGTCCGATGATTGGTTTCCCATCACTTTGTTGAAAAGTGGGCCAGCATGGTCTGCACCCAAATCGGCGTATGTTTCAGCAATCTCTGCAGCATCTTTGGCAATGTGTCGTAAAGCCGCATTTAATCCAGATGAAGGACGGGCGTCAGTGATGGCATCAATAATGTCAATGGCGGGTTCAAAGATAGGAACAAAGTCCCACCGTGTAATTTCGTTCCATTGACGAAGTAAGAGTTTATCCGCATTTACCGCAACTTTGATTTCATCAAGATTGCTGACGTCATCAAGCCAACCGCCAGTGGCTATACGTTGATGCAACATGGCGGCATTCATCAAAAGCAAAGCTGCAATCGTGCAACCATCGGCGGCGTCCGATTTCTTTTGTTTGTCTAAACCAAAATGCTTCGACAAAATCGGCTCTAAATCATCTTCACGGAGAGATCTACAGGCTTCAGCGATACTATCTTGGAGGATATTGACATCGCGTTTTGCTCGATCACCTGTCAGTCCTGAGCGTTCAAGTAAATTAACAGTGATACCATATTTTCCGAGTTGCTCTTCACCAAATTGTATTTCCAATTGTTCATTTAGTCTTTCTTCAGCTGTTTTTCTTTTTGTGACGTTGACTTTTCGGCCTTTCTTTCGATTGACCATATCAACACCATGTTTCTTGGTTCTTTTGATATCAATCGGTTTTGTTTCGCCACTGCTTTGTTCTCCTTTGGTTTTTGATTCCCGAATAACACCGTCTTCGCGGGTTTCAGTGCTCTCGTCGGAATTAACACGCACACTCACTATTCTTTCGAATTCAGTGTGGGGTTTAGAAGACTTGAAGCTATTTCCAGTCGAGGCGTCGGGTTGTGATTTCTGCCATTCGGTTACCGAAGATAATCCAACGTTGCTCGGTCGCACTTTATTTTGAGCTACTTTGTGCGCTGCATCAATGACGAAACCACTCGGTCCCTTATGAACGAAATGTCGAACTTTCCGCTTCTCAGAAGAGCCGATTGTCACAAATGTTGTAACGCTGCGCTTTTCTTGTGAGTCTGTATCT
>JAPOSJ010000210.1 GCA_026709745.1 Candidatus Dadabacteria bacterium
GCAAGGTTCATAACAGTCGCGCCAAGAGATGAAAACCCTTTCTTCGACATTGATATGGTGCTCGGCATCCGCAGGAAATCATAAACGCTGAGAGGAGAAGAAAACCTAGCCGCTCCTCCCGTAGGAAGAACGTGACTAGGGCCCGATACGTAATCACCGAAAGGCTCGGTCGAGAGAGAACCCAGAAATATTGCTCCGGCGTGTTTTATGCTTTTTAAAAGAGATTTGGGGGAACGCACACAAAGCTCAAGGTGCTCTGGAGCAACGGCGTTTGAAAGCGCCACTGCCTGCTCCATGTTCTCGGTTAAGTAGATTCTTCCGTTGTTCGAAATCGCGGCGCTGGCAATCTTTTCTCTTTCAAGCTCCCGCAGCTGCAAGAGAACTTCTTTTTTTACTTCTTTTGCGTAATCGTAACTTGTGGTCACAAGAACCGGGATTGACATCTCGTCATGCTCAGCTTGAGCAAGCAGATCCGCAGCAACCCACCTCGGCAGACATGAACCATCGGCGATAATCAGAATCTCCGTAGGTCCGGCAAGCATGTCAATGTCGCAGAATCCGTATACAAGCTTTTTGGCTATCGTGACATAGATGTTTCCAGGGCCCACTATCTTGTCCACTTTCGGTATGGTCTTGGTTCCAAAAGCCAGAGCCGCCACGGCATGGGCTCCGCCTATTTTATAGACCTCATTTACCTCGGCAATATCGCACGCCACAAGCACCTCCGGATTCACACGTCCTCCCGAACACGGAGTAACCACGCTTATGTGGCTTGCTCCAGCTACCCGTGCCGGCACAACGGTCATAAGCACGGTAGACGGGTATGAAGCCTTGCCCCCAGGAACATACACTCCCACTTTCTCAATGGGTCTTATCAGCCAGCCAAGTTCGTTACCAAGCGCATCCTTATAGAGGCCGGATTTGGGAAGCTTTTTTTTCTGGTAGGCGCGGACCCGCGAAGCGGCCTTCTTAAGATCCCTAACAATACTCGGTGCGACAGCCGCAGCCGCTTCTTTAAACTCACGGTCAGTAACCAGTACGTTTTTCGCATTTACACCTGGCCCGTCGAATTTTTTCACATAGTGGAAAAGAGCAGAGTCTCCCCGTTTCCTGACATCCTCTATAATCTTTTCGGTCTGAGAAACGATCTCGGGGTCAAAATGGGAGGCTGATTTCTCTATTTCTCTTGACTTTCTCTCTAGATTTTTTGAATTGATTCTTATAAGTTTCATGACTTCAGCCTCGTCTTTCTCTTACAAAAAAGAAATTCTGCCTGTCACTGAGAAATGCCGAGAACTCACCTATCTGGATCAACACCTTCTCCGAAGCCGCTTTCAATCAAACGGGAGATTTCTTCCATGGCAAACTCCGAATCTTCTCCCTGTATGGTAACGGTAACTTCTGTGCCGCAAATGGCTGCAAGTGACAAAACACCCAGTATGCTTTTTCCGTCTATCTCAAAGCTTTTTTTCCGTATCATTATACTGGAACTGAACTTGCCGGTCAGGGAGACCAGCACGGCGGCTGCTCTTGCGTGAAGACCTAAGCGGTTTCTTATTATGAAGTTTCTCGCAATCGGTTTCCGTGACAAATTACCGTTCCTCCTTCGTGTAGAACAAGGAAATATCAGTCTTTGAGTTTACCCGCAAATTGTCATCATAATTCACGCTGAGGCTGTAATCAGCAGTCTCAAACAAAAGTTTCCTCGGAAAATAAGTGTCCGGGGCGATGCGCTTGAGCAGGGAAAAACTGATTTTAAACTCTTCCCCATCCTCAAGCCTTCCCTCAACCTCTGTTATGAAGTTTCTCCGGAAATCAACCACAACCCTCCCAAGATCACCTTCCGAAAACATGAAGATCACTTCCCCATCCTTTTCTCCCTCCCGCACGGAGTAGCTCTCCCCGTCTACGGCAAGCGGAGACCCCCCCAGCAGAAAGTTCACAAGATCCTCAACACCAAGTTGATGTGGGAGCCCTGGATAAAGATAGGAAAACCTGAAATTCTCAGGGTTCTCAAATATCAACTCTTCCATGCTGGTTTTCATTCTAACGCTTTCTCCATCGGAAACCACTTTTGCGAGCATTTCGCCTAAAGGGGCAAAAACGGAAATTCTCAAAAACTCGGGACGGACAACAGTAACAAGCTGATCAAAGACAATTTTCCCGTTGGGAGAGGTTATCGACACTCTGCCCCTGGCTTTTATGGAAATAAAACCCATCTGGGTGAGTTGCGCCTTCCTCAGCACCCTAGAGAGATCAGAGGAACCTGTTAATATCGGCGACAGCTTCCCCGAGCATGAGAAAAGAAGAAAAACAAGCGCAATAAGAACATACCTACTTCTCATCGCGTCCGAATTCTCCAAGTTTCTCGCGGAGTCTCTTGCGGATTTTTCTGTCCTCAGGGTTAAGAAGCTTCTTCGAATCCAGAAGCTGAAAAGCCTTTGAGTAATTCTCCTCCGCGAGTTCTTTTTTGCCGAGTTTTTCGTATACATCGCCCAGATGCTCCAGAATAGCAGCATCGGGAGGAGGAATCTCGGAGGCGCGGAGCAGGTATTCAAGTGCCTTGGGGAAATCACCCTTCTGGTAGTAAACCCATCCAAGACTGTCAATTATGTAGCCCCTACCCGGAGCAAGTTCAAGGGCCTTGATTATGAGTTCCCGGGCGTAATCAAGCCTCTCTCCCCTCTCAGCGTACGTGTATCCGATAAAATTCATCGCATCAAAGTTCTCGGGATTCCTGCTGACTAGAGCCTCCATCACCGAAAGAGCCTCCATTATGCGGTCGTTGTAGTAATAGGAGACCCCCAGTGAATACAGAACGGATTCATCATCCGGGTGTTTTTCAAGATAATTGCGGTAAAGCAAAGTTGAATCCTCCTCCATCCCCTGCCTTACATAAGCCTCACCCAGAGAATTCACGACCCCTGGATCGTACGGGTTTTTCTCATAAAGCGCCTTCAGTATCTCAAAGGCCTCCTCCACAGAACCTTCAAGTTCATGTATGTAGGCACGATGAATTGACGCTTCTGTGTGAATAGCGGAGCTTTCGGGTATGGAATCAAGAAGCTTTACTGACTGGGAATACCTGCCAAGCCTCGTGTGGGCCACGGCGGAGTAGTATTTCGCCTCGAAATGGCTGGGCTGCCGACTGATAACATCCTGAAGCTCTTCGATAGCCTCTTCATAACTGCCGCTTTCAAGATAGAGCAGGCCTGTCCTGAACCCGATCTCGGGGTTATCAGGATCCAGGGTCCGTGCGCGGCGGTACTGCATGATTGCCTCTTTGAACATACGCTGGCGATAAAGCATGTTCCCGTAGGAAATGAAGATGTCTCGATAGGGAGCAAATTTCCCGATTGCCAATTCATATTCTTCTATCGCCTCTTTGACCCTGTTGGCCCTCTCAAGGGTTTCAACAAGCCCTAGAAAAGCGGGATAATATGTCCGCTGAATTTGAAGAGCCCTTTTGTAGTGCTTCGCCGCTGTGTCAAAATCATCTCTTCTGGAAGCGATGCTTCCAAGATAGAAGTGACCCAAAACGTCAAGCGGTTCTATGAAAAGAGCTTTCTCGGCGTACTGCTCCGCCTCGTCAAGATTGCCGGAATAAAGTTCAGCCGCACAGAGAAGCAGGTAAGTTTCCTTGTCCCCAGAATTGATCTCGACAGCCTTAAGCAGGAAATTTTTACCCCTTTCCTTCATAGTCTCGTCAGGAGACGCAAGATAGATGCGGGCAAGATCCCTGTAAGCCCGGGCATTTGAAGGATCAAGAACAATTGACTGGGTGAACTCGGCTATTGCCCTCTCGGGCATATTAAGCATCATGTAAACCAGAGCGAGACGATATTTTATTTCCGAAGATCGTGGATCGATTCTTTCTGCGGCTTCAAGGTTCTCAAGGGCACGCAGCAGATCTCCTCGTTCCAGATAAAACATTGAAAGCGTAAAGTAATGATAGGCATCCCCCTCTCTGTCCTGGTTGGTGTCAACTGAAAGTCCCGCGCCCGTGCAGGAAACACAGAAAAACAGAAAAAACAGAAGCAAGAGTTTCTTAGGAGATTTTTTCAACACGCGCCTGAGCAAGTATCCATATTCGGCACTAAAACCCCGTGCCTGCCCAGTCACAAAAGAAGAACCTCCGAGGCAACACAGAGCAAGAGCTTTGAAAATAGCATAACAAAAACGGGTAAAGATATACAACGGAGAAAAAACAATGCCAAAGCAGACGCAAGTGTATGGCCTATAGATTGACTTTACGTACACTAAGATTTATTTTAGTCTCGCCGTGGATAAGCTTCAAAACATTTACGCCAAGATCTTTGAAGGTGGCAGAATATCGGCCGATGAAGCCGCACTTCTTCTCGCAAAGGCTGACCTGCTCCAACTCGGTTCTCTGGCTGATATGGTAAGGAAAAGGTTTAATCCGGAAAACATAGTTACCTTCGTCGCAGACACAAACCCGAACTATACAAACGTATGCGACACCGAGTGTCTTTTCTGCGCATTCTGGAGACCACCAGGCGCCTACGATGCCTACACTCTGAGCGTTGACAAGATAATTGAAATAATGCGCGCCTCGTACCATAACGGTGCCACTACGGTTCTTCTGCAGGGCGGTCACAACCCCGAACTTAAGCTTGACTACTATATTGAGATCGTAAAAAGGGCTGTAAAGGAAATACCTGAGCTTCATCTCCACGCATTCTCCGCCCCGGAGATAGCAGCCATTGCAAAATATGAGAATCTAGACACAAAACACGTGCTGCAAAGCCTCTGGGACGCGGGACTGAGAACAATACCGGGAGGCGGAGCCGAAGTGCTGACAAACAGAACAAGAAGAGCGATAAGCCCTCTTAAGATAGACGCAGACGTCTGGATGAGAATCACTAGGGAGGCTCACCTTACGGGCTTTAAGACGACCGCGACGATGATGTTCGGCCACCTTGAGCAGGATGAGGACATAATCGAGCACTTACTGAGAATAAGGGAACTCCAGGATGAAACAGGGAATTTTCTGGCTTTTATCCCTTGGACGTTCAAACCCAGAAACACTTTGCTTGAAAAAAGAATAAAAGATGAGGTCGGTGGGGAGAGATATCTTAGGGTTCTTTCTGTATGCAGGATATTTCTTGATAATTTCAAGCATGTTCAGGGCTCTTGGTTCACCCAAGGAAAAAAAATGGGTTCGATGTCCCTGCACTATGGTGCGAGCGACCTCGGCGGAACTCTTTACGATGAAAACGTTCTGGGGTGTGCTGAGAACAAGATACGCTCAACTTTGGATGAACTGGTTCACATGATAAAAAGCGCCGGATTCAATCCTGCGCAGAGAAACACTTATTACGAAATTCTGGAGCGTTTCTAGAATGTTGAAGATGCCGAACTACCAGGACTCTCCCGACGGAAAACACGGCTACTGGCAATAATGGGACACAGGGGTTGCTGAGTCTGAAATCTGCTTGACCATTCTGTTCAACCCTAGAAAAACCTGCAACAATGATAAGGAATTGCATCAAGTTCGCAGAGGATCACGGATGTGGGACACTAGGGACTTGTAATCTGTTGAGCCGAAAGGACTATCCTGATGGGGAAAAAGAACAGTGGCCTAATTCTCACCTATGCACTTCTTGTAAGATAGGCATTGCGTTTTCTCACAATTAACAGAACAGACATTATCAAAAGCAGATTCAATGCCATGCCAGATAACCCACTTCTGCCAGATTCAATGGAAGCAACTGAACAACCTCCTCCCC
>JAPOSJ010000067.1 GCA_026709745.1 Candidatus Dadabacteria bacterium
CGATTCTATAGTAAGAGTTCATGATGTGCTTGACACAGATCAAGCGATTCGGACAGTAAACAGCATATATGGAACCAACTAACCGAATGGCAGACTCCACAATACAGAACTTTCGATTTTTTTCTGATAGTCTCGATATACTGATTGTCGCCATAATATTCTTCTACATACTCAAAGCGATCGAAGGAACCAGAAGTTCACAGATACTTCTCGGACTTGCTGCAATGGCCGTTCTTTACTTCGCCTCGAGGAAATGGGGTTTTTTCACGCTTAACTGGGTGCTTACACACTTTCTCAGTTTCGTGATACTGATAGTAATCATACTGTTCCAGGAAGACATAAAAAGGGGACTTGCGAAAATAGGAAAGAAACCTTTTTTCTTCAATTTCATAAAACATGCCGCAAACGAGGCGATGATAGGGGAAATCTCAGAGTCCTGCTTTTTTCTTTCTTCAAGGAAGATCGGAGCCCTCATAGCCGTTGAAAGGCAGCAGAGTCTCAGAATGTTTCCGGGGAGGTCGATTAACGCCGCCCTGTCAAGCGAAATGATTATAACCATTTTCAACCCTGCATCCCCTTTTCATGACGGGGCAGTCGTAATCAAAGACGATGTTATTGTCTTGGCCGGGTGTTTTTTTCCGATCAGCACGGACCTTGACTTGGGAACTGAACTTGGAACAAGACACAGGGCGGCAATAGAGATGTCCAGGGAAACTGATGCCGTCGTGATAGTAGTGTCCGAGGAAACGGGAAAAATTTCACTGGCCACAGACGGAGAACTCAGAAGAATCAACAGTGACAGTCTGCTTAGAGAAGCTCTGGTTTTAGAACTGAGTGCAAAGAGTTCAGGAGAAATAAAAGCCGGACAGGTAGGACAGGTCTGAACATGGGGAAAAAACCTTTTTTTCAGGGCCTTGCCAAAAAGACAATTGCTCTCGCGCTAGCGGTGCTCCTATGGGCATTTACGAACTTCGAACTTGACGTGGAGAGGGATATAAGGATTCCGCTTCACTTAAGCTCCCTTCCCGAAAATCTCATTATAGTTAACAAGCTGCCCGAGAGCGTTGACCTCTCCATCAGAGGACCGAGAAACCTGCTGTCTTCGTTTGCCTACTCAAACAAATCGCTACCTATTGATCTCCAGAAAACTAAACAGGGAGTCCTGAAAATAGATCTGCAGCGCGCGGCTTCAGAAACAGTTCCGAGAGGAATAGACATAGTTGCCGCAAGACCTGCAAGGCTCTCCCTCAGCATAGACAGGCTCACAACGAAAAGATTCAGGGTAAAGCCCGTGCTTGGAGAACCGGATTCAGGTTATGAGATATCAAATCAAATAAAGGTCGTTCCGCGTTTCGTAGAAGTAAAGGGACCAGCCTCGCAGCTCGCGAAGCTTGAAACCATAGAGACGGCAAAAATAAAACTCGAAGGCGAAGCGGCCGAGTTCACAGTTCCTGTGCAGCTGCAGTTGCCCACCCAGTACATAGAAGTTCTTGAGGGCGATCATGTAAACGTGACGGTTAAAGTAAAAGAAATAATACTGACAAAGGAGTTTCGGGACATCGATATAATTCCCAGAAATTTTGGGGAACTTGAATACAGTACGACAGTTCCGCAACTAAAGGCCTCTTTGGTGTTCAACGGACCCTACAAAACCATAAACGATCTTGCCAGCAACGAAATAAAGGTATACATAGACGGAGCAGAGATGGGCAAAAGCGCACAGAAGTCGCTTAATGTGAAGGTTGATTATCCGGATTCGAATCTCCTTAAGCTCACAAGCGTCACCCCAAAAAAAATTAGGGTTAAAGTTAAAACACCCCCTGCTGAGGCTGAGGAACCCGCTAAAACATAAACATATGAATTCCCAGACCGAACCGCAAGAGAGAAGAATTTTTGGAACCGACGGAATACGAGGTGTCACCAACAGTTACCCCATGACTCCCGAGATATCCCTCTCCCTCGGAAAAACACTTACAAGATACATTCAGAAAAAAACGGGCGGCCATGTAAAAATACTCATTGGCAAAGATACACGCCTCTCTGGTTACGTGTTTGAACAGGCAATAGCTTCGGGCATAACTTCCATGGGAGCCGACGCACTGCTCGTAGGTCCTCTGCCCACTCCCGCGATAGCTTTTCTGACTTCGGATATGAGAGCCGCCGCCGGGGTGGTCATCTCCGCATCCCACAACCCCTACACAGATAACGGAATAAAGATATTCGACTCAACCGGATTCAAGCTCCCGGATAAAACAGAAATGGAAATAGAAAAAATGGTTCTCGGCGAAGAACTGCTAACTCCAGATTCCCTTACCGGGAAAGCCAAGAGAATCGATGACGCAGTCGGACGCTACATAGTGTTTCTCAAAAATACTTTCCCAAAGGACCTTACGCTTGACGGAATGAAAATCGTGGTCGATTGTGCAAACGGAGCCGCGTACAAGGTCGCACCGATAATTCTAAAGGAACTGGGAGCCAGGGTAATCACTATCGGCACGGAACCGGACGGAATGAACATAAACGTTGACTGCGGAAGCTTGAGACCAGAGATACTTTCAGAGCAAGTCGTGCGAAGCGATTCCGATATGGGAATTGCCCTCGACGGAGATGCGGACAGGGTTGTACTCTGCGATGAAAATGGAACCGAGGTTGATGGTGATCATGTTCTTGCAATCTGCTCATCCGAAATGATAGAAACCGGAACATTGGCAACAGACACAGTGGTGGCCACGCTTATGAGCAACATGGCTCTTGAGAACTATCTGAATGAAAGGGGAATAAGGCTTGAGAGGACCCGGGTCGGAGACAGATATGTAGTAGAAGCGATGAGAAAACTGGGAGCAAACCTGGGAGGAGAGAAATCCGGTCATCTGCTGTTTCTCGACCAATCGACCACGGGAGACGGTCTTCTGGCATCGCTTCAAATTCTGGGAATAATGAAACGAAAAGGCAAATCTCTTTCCGAACTTGCCAGAATAATAGATATGTTTCCCCAAGTGATCAACAGCTTTGAAATCAGGGAGAAAAAACCGTTTGACCAGATTCCGGGACTTGTCGATCTCATGAGAGAATCGGAAAAAATTCTCGGAAACAGGGGAAGAATAAACCTCAGATATTCTGGAACTGAGCCGCTTGCGCGCGTCATGGTAGAGGGAGAGGACCAAACCCTGATAAGCAAAATCGCATCCCGCGTATCTTCGGTAATAAACGAAAACATAGGAGCGGACAGCACTTAAGATGAAAACCAGGCTCAATGTAAATGTTGACCATGTTGCAACCCTTAGGCAGGCAAGAATGGGAGGCGAGCCAGATCCCGTGGCCGCTGCCGTGGCGGCCGAGCTCGCGGGAGCGCAAGGAATAGTTGTTCACCTACGCGAAGACCGCCGCCACATTCAGAATACAGACCTAATTTTGCTGAAAGAATCTGTCCAGACAAAACTCAACATGGAGATGGCTCCAACGGACGAAATGATAGAGATTGCAGTCAACACGCTCCCCGACGTCGTAACGCTTGTTCCGGAAAAAAGACAAGAAATAACAACGGAGGGAGGACTTGACGTACGTGGAGACATAGAAAAAATCTCCGCAGCAATCAAGGAAATTAAGCGTGCAGGAATATTAGTAAGTATTTTCGCAGACCCGAATTCCGATCAGATAATGGCCACTTCAAAGACCGGTGCCGATATGGTTGAACTTCACACGGGAAGTTACGCAAACACCTCTGATAAAACTGGGATGATTACGCAGCTTGATAAAATCAGAAAGGCTACGGAAGAGGCACTTTCCCAAGAACTCAGGGTATCCGCCGGCCATGGGCTTAACTACCTAAACGTGACCGCTGTTTCAAGAATTAAAGGGATAGAGGAACTCAATATCGGTCACAGCATAATTTCACAGGCGATTTTCCGTGGAATGGAAAAAGCGGTAAAGGAAATGATCGACCTGCTGTAAAAGACACTGGGATACGAAGAGATGGTTTCGGGCATAGGAATCGACATGGTACGCAACAGCCGCATAGAAGGGCTTATCGAGAAATGGGGAGAAAAATTCCTTCGGAAAATATTTACAGATGACGAGATCTCAGACGGCGGCAAGGCTAAAAACAAGAACATAAGTTATGCAGCAAACTACGCGGTGAAAGAGGCTTTTGTAAAAGCGCTTGGAACCGGGTTCAGACGGGGCATAAAGTTCCACAACATAGCAGTAAGGAGAAACAGCCTTGGAAAGCCCTTCATCGACCTTCGGGGGAGCACTAAGGAAATCGCAGAAAAGAGGGGACTAAGCAGGATTCATACCACTATATCACATGACGGCGAATACTCAGTCGCCGTGGTTATACTCGAGGATTGACGAACCCGGGTCTTACTCGCCTGCCTATCTGAAAAAACAGGCTGCCTCAGCACATTGTGCAGGCTCCATACTACAGGATGTGATATCTTTAAATCAATAATGTTTAAGAATCTCGAGAGACTCCGCAGTAAGGGAGTGGACAGAGTAGAGCCCGGACTCCAAAGAATCACTGCTGTTCTGCGGGAACTGAGCTCTCCTCACGCACAAAAGGATTATGTCGCAGTTGCCGGAACTAATGGAAAAGGATCCGTAGCCTCATGTGTCGCGTCAATTCTGCAGACAAACGGTTACCGCACCGGCCTGTTCACTTCACCTCACCTGATCAAGGTCACTGAAAGAATAAAGATAAATGAAGAGGAAATCTCAGCAGAGGCACTTGAAAATATACTCGAGACAGTTTTTGCAGCCTGCGAGAGAATAGAGGTTAAGCTCAGCTATTTTGAGATGCTGACCGCAGCCGCGTTTCTTCACTTTAACCGCAGATCAATAGATATAGGTGTGCTGGAAGTGGGAATGGGTGGCAGGTGGGACTCGACAAACGTATGCGATCACGTGGTGGGCGTCATAACCAACGTGTCTTTTGATCATACAGAGTATCTGGGAAATACGCTGGGCAAGATAGCGGCGGAAAAAGCGGGAATAATCAAGAAAAACGGACTCGTAGTAACCGGATGTACCGGCGAGCCTCTCTCCGTAGTCGAGCGCAGCTGCCAGGAAAATTCGGCAAGGTGCCTCAGTCTAAGAACAGATTTTACTTATAGAGAAAATGAAGACATGAGCTTTGACTACATAGGACCGAAGTGGCGCCTTGAACACCTCAAAACATCCCTCACAGGCCCACACCAGTTGGAAAACGCCGCCCTGTCCGTAGCAGCGGCCGAACTACTGACAACTCACACAAGCTATGGAACGAATCCAGAAAAAATAAAAAAGGCATTATCGGAAGTCAGCCTGCGGGGACGAATGGAATATCTGGACAGGAAACTCCCCGTTGTCATTGATGTCGCCCACAACCCGGCCGCCGCAGAGAAACTCGTTGAGTCGCTTGAATTTTATCATCCAGAGAAGAAATTCAATTTTCTGGTAACGATGCTTGACAAAAAAGACATAGGCGGTTTTACAAAGATTCTATCCCGAGTGTCGGGAAAACTAATCGTAACGGAACTTACAGGGGCAGAAAGACACCTGCAGACGGAAAAAATTCTGTCACTCGTCCGGGGAAAGTTCGACTCGGTCGAAATGGTGAAAGACATATGGGAAGCTTACCAGAAACTCCTCGGTTACGGAGAAGCCGCCTGCGTCTGTGGTTCCTTCTATCTTATAGGTTATCTTAAGGAGGCACTTGAAAATGAAGAGACTTTCCATAGTAACTAACAATCTTTTCCTTG
>JAPOSJ010000201.1:0-2861 GCA_026709745.1 Candidatus Dadabacteria bacterium
AAAAATACTTAAAAGAAGCCTCCTACTATTGAAGATGACGACCCACCCCTTAAGGGTTATAGGTGTTTTCTGGCATTAACAAAGCGCAGCCATGATAAACATGCAGATTTCTTCTTGCAGCCACACCGCACGTCCGTTGTCTGGGGAGGCCAGAAGGCACTGTTCATCTTTGAACATCATTCAGGAAACTTTGGCTTGTATTATGACTTGCAGACACAGAGTCCAATCGGCAGTCAATCAGGTGGTGGGGCAATCATCTGCTGTACCATCGTTATGAAAAACCGCATCTTTATACCGATTCCACCACCAATACAGGCGAGTTTTCTGCCAGAGGAAGGTGAAAAGAAGCGGTTTGAGGTAAGATGTGACATTCTTCACATCGATTACAAAATACGGGATCAAGTTTAGATGAGATAGTTAATTGTTTGAGGTGAGTGCAGGAACTTAGAGAGGATCATTGGATCAATTGCTTTTTGAATTTCTCTCAAGCTTGTTCCGCAGATGATGACTATTACGATAAACCGAGTCGATTTCCACATCTGTGAAACCTAACCTCTTAAGCATATGAAGCTGGAGAATTGCTTCCATTTTTATGTAAACCAGCCAGAGGTTCTTGCCTGTTGCCACTCTTGGTTTTAGACTCTTGTCGTAATGCGTTATATAATTCCTTGTATCTACTATTGTGTTTTTTGGGAATTATAGCAACAATTAGACAAAACTTCTAGTTATTTCCTTGACAACTATTTTTAATTTAGTTAATCTATTAGACAAATAAAATTAATAGTTAAGGAGATTTAAGAATGTCTGATGTAACACACAAAGCCCCTGGGAGATCGCACAGAAAAGGCATAGGTTTTTTGGAGTTGCTGGATAAAATGTTTCCTAATGAGGAAGCAGCTACAAAATGGTTCGAAGAACAGCGTTGGCCGGGTGGAAAAAGAACTTGCCCTCATTGTGGGAGCATTCGAACTACCGAAGCAAAACACAAAATGCCATATCATTGCAAAGACTGTCGCAAGTATTTCAGTGTAAGAACTGGAACTGTAATGAGAAGCAGCGGTACTCCTTTGCGTAAATGGGTAATCGCCATGTACTTGATGACTACCAATCTTAAAGGTGTATCCAGTATGAAACTTCATAGGGATTTAGGAATAGCACAATCTACGGCTTGGGCGTTAGCACAGAAGATCAGGCAAGGCTGGATAGAAGATATGAAGTTTGAGGGAACAGTAGAAGCAGATGAAACTTTTATCGGAGGCAAAGAGAAAAACAAGCATGAACACAAAAGAAGTCATGTACAAGGCCCTGGTGGTAAGGCTGTAGTAGTTGGGATAAAAAACAGGGAAACGAATAAGGTTGTTGCAAAGCCTGTACCGGATAGAAGCAAAGAGGAAATACACGGATTTATAGATGAACACGTCAAGGAAGGAGCTAAGATTTACAGCGATGATCACAGGAGTTATAACGGACTTTCTAATCATGAAAGTGTAAATCACAGTGTAGGGGAGTATGTCCGTGAACAGGCACATACAAACGGCGTAGAAAGCTTTTGGGCTACCCTAAAGCGTGGATATAACGGAACTTACCATAAGATGTCCCCAAAGCATTTAGAGCGTTATGTAACCGAGTTTGCAGGCAGGCATAACACTAGAGACTTGGATACGATAGAACAGATGATTTTCTTAGCTAAAGGGATGGTCGGAAAAAAGCTGTCTTATGCGGAACTGAAAGGCTAATTCCTATTGACAGGCGATAGGTGTCAGTCAGAATATTGAGGTACTGGAGAGGCTACATGGAAGAACCCACCAAGAAAAATACCATGCAAGCATTCGGAACTTCCGATAGAATCGGACATGATTCTAGCCGGTTTTATAGTCGGAAAATGTATGGTAATCGCCATAAAAATTCAATAAACAATCTTGAAAACCCCTGCCCAGAAACTGTTGTAAACAAGGTTTATAATAGCTCCAGTGTTCGTATGGTCGAGATACCGGATAATAGTGTTCATTTGATGGTTACGTCGCCACCTTATAATGTCGGAAAAGACTATGATGAAGATTTAACCGAGCGGGAATATTATGATCTTCTTTACTCCGTTTGGAAAGATGTTTATCGCGTGCTTGTTCCTGGTGGGAGGGCTTGCATTAATATCGCAAATATCGGGAGAAAGCCCTATATTCCTTTGAGTGATAAGGTTTCTCAACAAATGATCGATATAGGCTATTTGATGCGTGGCGAAATCATTTGGGATAAGTCAGCTAGCGCAGGGACGTCTTGCGCATGGGGAAGTTGGAAATCTCCATCAAACCCAGTCCTTCGAGATACACATGAATACATACTGATATTTTCCAAATCGCAGTATGCGAGACCGGCAAAAGAAAAAGTTTCTACAATCACAAGAGATGAATTTCTTGACTATACCAAAAGCGTGTGGTCATTTCCTGCTGAATCAGCTAAAAGAGTCGGACACCCAGCTCCTTACCCTTCAGAGCTTCCGAGGCGATTAATTCAGCTATACACATATGTTGACGACATTGTTTTGGACCCGTTTATAGGTTCAGGAACTTCCGCTGTTGCTGCGATTAAAAACAATCGCAAATATATTGGATATGACATATCGGAAGAATATATTCAGATAGCAAGGCGGAGAATCTTGTTAGAACATGAATCATTGTTTGCATAATCTTTTCCAATCGGAAGAAAAAAGGAATCGATTTGCCAAAGGATTGCCCGCTGCTTTTGATATGGTGAGAAAAAGAATGCCCCCTGGAAATCCAGCTGTTGGCATACTCAGGGAACATGTTATTATCGGGTTTCTAGTTTCAGAATTTGGAAGTATAAATATATCCGTTCCGGACAAA
>JAPOSJ010000201.1:2871-5701 GCA_026709745.1 Candidatus Dadabacteria bacterium
TATGACGTTATGCTTTGCGGTGAAAAATTGTCTATTAAAACGGCAACAAATGATCCTGGGATTAAAATTTTGTGGACAGCCGATACTGAATATGCCGAACAAGAAATCAGCACTGGTTATCAACCGGAATACGACATCCTGTTAATCAACATATTCTGGGGACAGGAAAAAGAAAGTGTTTTTTATATCCCATTGTTAACCCAAAAAGAGATTTTAAACAACTTAGGGAGGAGGGTGTATCTTTCTTCTTCTAAAGGTACAAATAATAGAGGAATCGAAATAAGAAAAGAAGCAATAAGGCATTTAAAAAAGGATAACAACACCCTTTCATTCCCTGTAAACTGGGTAACTCCAAATATACAATATTCTGAACCATGGGATGAGTGGGATAAATACTGGAGAGATATACCATGAAAAAGAAAACTCAAATACAAAACAAAAAGCCTGTCGGTCGCCCAGAGATAAGGACTATTCCGAGAATAGATACAACGCCAGAGGAGCTGGCAAAAGCCATGTTCAGAAACGCTGAAAGGCAACGCAAGGCTTCAAGCAAAATCAAGTTTGAAAAATGAGCTTTGTCTAATTGTTGCTATAATTCCCTGTTTTTTAAGTCTTTTTGTTCCTCGCTTGTTCCGAGGAATCTGCTAAATGGTTCAATAAGTTCTTCTACTCTTTCACGGAGACTCATTCTTTTTCTATTTAATGTTCTACCATGGTAGACCTCAAGCCCCTGTGCTAATGCCAAGAACTTACCGTCCAATAATTGATATGCACCTGTCCTTGTGGCGAAGTAAAGACCTAACGCGGGACTAAGCTCTTCATAAGCATCAAACCACTTGTTAAATATGCTTTCTGCATTCTCTCGAATCTGCATGAACCCAAACAGCATTTTGTGCCGATCAATTTTAGGTTCAGTTTCAGTATAAAGCAGACTTTGATAATAAAGCGAGATAGGAGGGACAGTGCCACCTTATGTGGATATCTTTGCATATCGCCTTGGAGGTTACGTATACACTCTCTACGCAGACGGGTTGATCAATCGCAAAACTCAGGAAAGTAGTAATTTTGTAAGCTGACGAAATAAAATCGCTTAATGGGCGTTCCTGCTTTGAGACAAGTTTAAAATAAGCTTTTTGCGTTATTTTCGCCTCTGTTAAGCTCGGAAATCCGGGCAGAGTGTAATAGAATGTGAGCAAAAGTTTCATGCCGTTACTGAGATTTAAAGAAAAATCTTCTGGTTGCGTATATCGTACAGATGACGTTTTCTTTCCAATCTGATGCTCCATTTTTATTCCGGTTATTCCAACCCATTCATCAATGTCTTCTACCGAAAATCTGAAAGTATTGACAAGGATGTTTTCCTCCTCTTTATAAGCAACGCCAACCATAGCCATATGAGCAAAAAATGTTGATTTCGTGATATTTCCTGGAAGAGGAAAGTCTCCGCTTGTTTGCAAACAGTTTTCCAGTGTAACAAAGTTACCCCCTTCTATGTGACCAATGATTCTTTTCGGGTTATCATTGCCCTTCATGTAATTTTTCATCCTTTCTATGCTCTCATCAAATAATCCAATTAACTCAAGCTGTATATCACCGCCTTCTGTAATGGAAAGTGTTCCAGGCACTTTTTTCTCTGGCTTCGCAGGAAGCCAAAAATAGCCAGACTTTTTAAATTCGTCTTTTATTCGCAATTCAGACTCCACATAATCTGTGTGTATAACCACCAGTGAGCATCAGGATAACAAATGAAGCCTGAACATGAGCTTCGAAGTGATAACCGCCCCCTCCGGTTGAAAATGGATTGCTGAGAGTTTTAAGTTTTTTCGTCATCCGGTTTGAATATCACTTAATCTTGATGAACTGCGACTTCATGTTTTCAATGAATTCTGGACTGCAGTATTCAAATCCGAAAAGACTGAGTACCGGTTCGGAAAGGTCGGATACGACAGTTGACCACTTGGCCTCAAGTTCCACTATGTCGTAGGTTTTTTCCGTGGTGCGCTTATCTGTCTGTGCCTCATGGCAGCGGAAATAGTCTGAAGAAGGGTGGAAATCCAAAAGCTTACGGTTCCCAAGGCCCATCCAGGTACAACGGAAACTTACTTGAACTGCCGTGTTAAAGTATTTCGCAAATTCTTTTGCATGTGTAACAAGTTCGGCGGTTTCCCTTATAACAGTTTCTGGAGAAAGCCATGTTCCAGGAGTACGGCCAAGAGTTTTGTTGCTGTAGGAGCGGTCTTCCATATAGCCTCGAATCAGGCTTGCGCACCCGTCAGGTGTTATGCGCCAGAACTCCGGAATCCAGAGGTCGCGACCATACGACGATAACATTTCGATGTTCATGTAGTTAGCCTCAAGCACGTTTTTGCCCGTTCCATCCGGTTTTTCGGGAACGATCCTTGGCGCAAACTCCGGTGCGATTACTGAGTAGAACATGCTCCATCCTGTGCGTATAGTGTTCAGAACTTTATTGTTCACCTCTATAAGCGCTTGAGACAGGTGCGAGATTGCTTCATCTCCATTCAGGGAAATCATGTAGCTCAACTGGCATCGATGATTATTGAATTCTACTGGCCAGGTTAGATTCTGATTCTGTGGAAGCAGTTCAAGGAAACGCTTTTCTGATTCCTGATGCCAGCTGTCAAGCAATTGTTGCGAGTCGGGTGTGGACGGCTTTTCAGTACCGCTGAGCAGACTTTCGATATCACTGAGCAGTTTCCCTCGGTCGCTCAACGTACATCTTCTGATCAGTTCGTTCCATTCTTGGGAGATGCTGATCTGGGCACTTACAGGTCCCGGTTAACGAACATAATATATTCCCTTCCTGATT
>JAPOSJ010000181.1 GCA_026709745.1 Candidatus Dadabacteria bacterium
ACTCACCCGCAACTTCGGCATTGGGTTTCTCAACGAACCTTTTTATTCTGAGCCCGTCGTTGTGAATTGGCTCCCCTCCCTCAATGTAGCCGTATCCAGTCTCAGGCGCTGATGGGGTAATTCCAAAACACACTATGTAATCGTCTTCGGCAAGCGAAACCGCTCTTCGCACGTGATCACAGAAACTTTCCTCGTCCCCGACCACATGGTCTGAGGGTAAAACCATTATCACTGCGTCTTCGTCTTCTGAGATAATACCAAGTGTCCCTAGCAGAATCGCCGGGGCGGTGTTTCTGCCAACGGGCTCAGTCATAATTTTTATCTTTCCCAGAAAATCCGTGCAGTAGAGACTCTCTTCAATCAGGGGGCGCTGTTCTTCCTCAAGCACAACAAATATGTTTTCTTCGGCAACAAGACGGGCGGCACGTTTAAGCGTCGCAAGCAGAAGTGATTCTTTTCCATTTACGATCAGGAACTGCTTGGGCATAGACCTCCTTGAGAGAGGCCAGAGCCTTGTTCCTCTCCCCCCGGCGAGAATAAGACAATAAAGATTTTTTTCAGGCATCTTGAGAACCCGATTCCACGGAAAAACTTCCGGAGTTTTAATTTACCTGATGAGGCTCCTTGAGAAGATCCCATACGGTTTTCACGGGATTAAAGGTTGTAGAGGGAACTTCCACGAAAACTGTTATCCAGCCGGACATGGAACCGTTCCATAGCCCGGGAAGCTCAAGCGCCTTTATCTTCATAGCACCAAGGGTCTTTTCGGTGATAATTCCGGCTTCGGAATCAACAAAGTCAGAAAGGTTGAATTTGTTTCCGTTAAAATTCTTCACTCCGCAGATAATATCCACGGGATTAAAATGGGTTGAGCTCTCCCAGATATGTCGCTGGGAAGAAGAATTGTGATCAACCTCGGCGCTTTCAACTATCTGAAGAGATTTTTCTTCTCCTCTTTCCACCCAAAATGGACCACCACCCGGCTCACCCATGTTTTTTACAACACCGCATACCCTGACTGGCCTTTCTAGTGCATTGAGCAAGTAGTTCCTTCTGTCGGCTCCGGACAGCCCTGAAAATTCTCGGGGAAGATCCATGAAGACCTCTTCCCGGCAAAAAGAAATTATCTCACGCTCCAGGGACTCCGAAACCCACTGGGAAGAAAGGGCCTCTGCATATCGGAAGACCTTTCTCTGGATGGATAACAAGAGTCCTCCGAGGATCTTTTTCCATTTAACCGTGTCAGGAAGAAGTGCGTCTTTTGCCACATTATCTATGTTTTTTATAAAAATGCAGTCATAGCAGAGTTCGTCCAGGTTCTTAAGCAGCGCCCCGTGTCCCGCAGGCCTTCTGAGTAAAAATCCGTCGGCATCCTTAACAGGCGCGTTGTCCATTGTAACAGCAATTGTGTCTGTTTCGGGATTCTGAACTGAGTAAGTCACGTCAAATGAGATTCCCTCTGAGGAAAAAAAAGAAACTGCTTTCTTCTCTTCTTTAGCAAACTCCTCTGTAAACACAGGGGGAATCGTAAAATTCATGGAGAGTGTGCCACGCGAGCTTATATATCCGAGGGCTTCTCGGAAATGCTCGCAGAAAGCTGTCCTCAACTGCGCGCCGTAGCTATGAAAAGGTACAAGCCCTTTAGGAATGTTTCCGTAACCCAGACCGTCAGTTCCCAGAAGAGTGTCAAAAATGAGTCCGAAATTCCCTGAAGAGGCGATCTTTTCTACTCTTTCTCCAAGTTTTTGCTCAAGCAGTTCAGTAAAGGGAAATCCTGCCGCATTTGAGAGGAATTTCTCAAGTGTTTTTTTCTCTTCGAGACTCAAAGCCGGTTCGTCGGAGGAAAAAGTTTCCCGAAGTGTACTGAAGTCCCGAAACATTCTTGAGGCCGCTCCCGATGCCGGAACGAATTTACACACATTAATTTCAGGAAGAGAATCTTCGTATTGGCCCTGAAGTGCCCGGGATTCATGCTCTTCAAGTTTTCTTATACCGTCGCCGACTGTCGCGGGGCGAAGGAGCACGCGGAACGGATAACCCTTTTTGAAGCGTTCAATCTGTTTTTGAATATCCAAAATACGAATTTCCCGGGATGCACTCTTACGCAAAAACTATACATAAAAAGCCAGAACCTACCCACGCGGGATTCCGTGCGATTCTTCAATCGGGGTGGCGGGACCGACGGGATTTGAACCCGCGACCTCTGGCTTGACAGGCCAGCGTTCTAACCAGGCTGAACTACGGCCCCGTTTAAATCAGATGGTGGGCGGTACAGGATTCGAACCTGTGACCCCCTGCTTGTAAGGCAGGTGCTCTCCCGCTGAGCTAACCGCCCACAGAAAACGCAGAAAAGCAGGCAATCTGTATAACTGAATAAAAACTCTTTGTCCAAGATAAAAACACGGAGTGGCTAAACTCCATTCTCTTCTATGAATTTCTCTGCATCGATGGCCGCCATACATCCGCTTCCCGCCGCCGTTATAGCTTGCTTGTATCTTGTATCCTGTATGTCTCCCGCGGCAAAAACACCGGCAACACTTGTCTCAGAAGTACCATTTAAGGTAATCAGGTAACCGTTATCGTCCATCTCAAGCTGCCCCCTGAAAATCTCGCTGTTTGGAGTGTGCCCGATCGCTACGAACATGCCTTGGCAATCCTTCACGTAACGCTCCCCGGTTACGATGTCTTTTATCCGCACTCCGGTCACTCCGTCCTCCCTTGAACCGATTACATCTTCGACAACACCATTCCAGATAAAATCTATTTTTTCGTTTTCTCGGGCACGCTGCTGCATGATCGCAGACGCCCTGAGACTGTCGCGCCTGTGAATTACCGTGACCCTCTCAGCAAACTTGGTAAGAAAAATCGATTCCTCCATGGCACTATCCCCTCCCCCGACAACCACCAGTGGCTTGCCCCTAAAGAAGAACCCGTCGCACGTCGCACAGGTTGAAACTCCGTAGCCCAGAAGCTCGCGCTCCGAAGGCAGGCCGAGCATCCTTGCTGTCGCTCCAGAAGAAATAATGAATGTGGAGGCAAGTATCTGCTCATCTTCCGTCGATACGCGAAAAGGCCTTTCGGAGAAATCAACCGCTACTATAGCTTTCTGAACGCACCGTGCACCAAACCGCTCCGACTGCTTCCTCATAAGATCCATTAGATCAGGACCCATGATTCCATTTGGAAACCCTGGAAAATTCTCGACATCCGTAGTCGTTGTGAGCTGTCCGCCCGCTTCTGGACCTTCAAACACAAGTGGTTCAAGATTCGCCCGAGCTGAGTAAAGCGCCGCAGTAAGACCCGCCGGGCCCGAACCCATGATAACAACCCTGTAGGTTTCCTTAAGTTCCTTCACTTTTCACTACCTCGATTTCTTTTTTAGAACAAGAACTTTATACTACATTCAGACAGTGCTTTTTCAAGACAACATTTAAGGAGGCGGGCGGAACTCTGCCCACAAGTGCTAAATGAAATCCGCAAAAAAAACTCCGCTTTATGAAAAACACGCGGCTCTGGGTGCTGTATTCTGTGAGACGGGCGGATTTTTTCTTCCGAAAAACTACGGCAATCCTGAAGAGGAAACCATAGCCGCAAGGAAATCCGTGGCCGTCATAGACATCTCGAGCAGAGGCAAGCTTAGGCTGTCAGGACCTGACCACATAAAATTTCTTCAGGGAATGCTTACAAACGACGTAAAGGAAAAAAAGCCCGGGACCGGAGTCTACGCGGCAATACTAACCCCTAAGGGAAAAATGATTTCCGATATGAGAGTCTTCAAGAAAAAGGACTCCGTATACATGGATATAGAACCCGGCACAAGCCAAAACATGGCGCAAGTTCTTAACAAGTTCAGACTTTCATACAAAGTTGAAGTGCTTGATGTTACGGAAGATTACTGTGTTTTTCACGTATGCGGTTCAGGCTGCCGGGAATTTATAGAGAAACGCCTCGGTGTAAATGTCGGAGAGATGAACCAATACGATCACCGCTTCTTCGAAGAAGCAACCGCAATCAAGATTAACAGAACTGGAGAAAGCGGTTTTGACATTCTTTTTGAAAACTGCGGAGCAGAGAAAATCTGGAACTCTCTTATCGAAAAACAACCCGTCCCACAACTTTCCGGACAGGATGCTCTTGAGATCTTGCGTATAGAGGCCGGAATTCCCGTCTACGGAAAGGACATGGACACATCCACCATACCGATTGAAGCTGGTATCTGGGATGCCCTTGACTTCGAAAAAGGCTGCTATGTGGGACAGGAAGTAATAGCACGAATAAAGTGGAGAGGAAAGGTGAACTGGCACTTGGCGTGCTTCGAGGCACAAAGCGACGGCTCAGTTCTGCCTGGAGACACACTCTGGATTAAGGAAAAAAAAGTGGGCAGAATAACGTCTTCGGCACAGTCTCCATCTCTAGGAAAAAATATCTCCATAGGCTACATAAGGAGAGAATTTCTAGATTTCCAGAGAGAAATAACCGTTTGCGGTGATCAATACTCTGATAAAACCCGAAATACTGTAAGAATAACTGAACAACCTTTCTACAACCGTCTTTTTTAATACAGTTAAAAAGGTGCTATAATTGACACAGTCAAATTGTTTACCAATATAGTGCTATTTTAAAGATACATACAAAAGACCTTTGGAGGTCAAGGAGTTTTAAAAAAGGGGTAGTCATAGAACAATGATACTGAAAAACCTTCTGGAATATATTTCAAATGATGTGGCAATCGATCTGGGAACCGCAAACACTCTTGTATATCTCAAGGGCAATGGGATAGTGTGTAACGAACCGTCGGTGGTAGCTGTACAGGAAATTCCTGGACAAAAATTAAGACTTATCGCTGCCGGAAATCAAGCCAGAGAAATGTTAGGAAGAACTCCAGACAGCATAAAAGCCATAAGACCGCTTCGCGATGGTGTTATCGCTGATTTTGACGCGGCCCAGAAGATGATTGAGTACTTTATAAGAAAATCCAACAGCAACAAAAGAAGTATCATGCGTCCCAGGGTAATAATATCCGTTCCTCTTGAAATCACCGAAGTGGAGAAAAGGGCCGTGAGAGAATCGGCTGAGGCGGCGGGGGCTAGAAAAGTATATCTCATCGAAGAAGCAATGTGCGCGGCCATAGGAGCCGGTATAGATGTACACAAACCCTCGGGAAGCATGGTGGTCGACATAGGGGGAGGAACCACTGGAATAGCAGTTATTGCACTCTCTGGAATAGTTGTAAGAAAATCAATAAAAATCGGCGGAGACAAGATGGATGAAGTCATACAGCAGTGGCTGAAAAGACATCACAACATTATGATCGGATACAGGACGGCTGAAGAGCTTAAGAAAAGAGTTTCCTCCTACCCGGAAATAAATACCAGCAAAAAGATGCAAATGAGGGTAACCGGAAGAAACAGCGTTTCCGGAGTCCCATCTATGCTCACCATTGACGTTGAAGAAATTGAAGAGGCATTAGATGAAACCATAAACCATATAGTCAACGCTATTATGGAAACTCTGGAGATAACACCACCGGAACTGTGTGCGGACGTCTTCGAATCGGGGATAACACTTGCCGGCGGCGGCTCTCTTCTAAAAGGACTGCGACGCCGCGTAGAGGAAAGAACCGGCATCACGATAAGGAGAGCAGAGCAACCTCTTGATTGCGTTGTCATGGGTTCGGGAAAAGCTCTCGAAGACAT
>JAPOSJ010000211.1 GCA_026709745.1 Candidatus Dadabacteria bacterium
CGTCAACATATATTTTTTCTCCGCTCTTGACTGTCATTTAACACCTCTCTTTTTGAAGTAAACCAAAATTTAAGTCTCAAAATATAATGGAAAAAACTACCCTTTTCAAATTGATCTCTCTACCTACTGCGATATCATCTGACGCAAGACAGTCTGCAGTATCCCGCCATTACGGTAATATTCAACCTCAACCGGAGTATCAAGCCTGCACGTGGCGTGAAACTCTCTTTGCTTACCATCCCTGTCAGTTATGGTCACGGTCATCTGTTTGCCCGGATAGAGATTTTCGGAAACTCCACTTACACTGAAAGTTTCAAAGCCCGTAATGCCGAGTGACTGCGCACTTTGCCCTTCTTCAAACTGAAGGGGAAGAACACCCATTCCCACAAGGTTGCTCCTGTGAATCCGCTCAAAACTCTCTGCTATGACGCACTTTGCGCCGAGAAGAGCAGTTCCTTTGGCTGCCCAGTCCCGGGAACTTCCTGTCCCATATTCTTTCCCTCCGACCACGACAAGATCCACATCCTCGCTCATATATTTTGAAGATGCGTCGTAAATTGACATCTCCTCACCCGTTGGAACATGCACAGTCCAACCCCCTTCTTTTCCTCCGACCATCCTGTTCTTTATCCTGATATTAGCAAATGACCCCCGGATCATAACCTCATGGTTCCCCCTCCTTGATCCGAAGCTGTTAAAACTCTTCGGAGAAACGCCCTTTGAAATAAGGTAGCCACCCGCGGGGCCATCTTTTGGTATGGACCCTGCCGGGGAGATATGATCCGTCGTTATCGAGTCTCCGAGAAGAGCTAGCACATGTGCATTTTCTATGTCACTGGGGTCTTCTGGCTCAAGGGGAAAATCATCGAAAAACGGCGGTTCCTGTATGTAAGTTGAATCGGCATCCCACTCATAAATATCTGAATGCGGAGCCGCAAGTGATTTCCAGGTATCATCGCCTTCGAAAACTTTTGAATACTGGTTGTTAAATATCTCGGGCGTTATTGACTCCGAGACCGTGTCTATTATTTCCTGCTGGGTCGGCCAGATATCCCTTAGAAACACCTGCTCTCCGTCGCTTCCGACCCCCAAGGGCTCGCTGTAAAGATCGACTCCGACTCTGCCCGCTATAGCAAACGCCACGACAAGCGGAGGAGAAGCGAGATAAGCGAACTTCACAAGCGGGTGCACCCTGCCCTCAAAATTTCTGTTTCCGCTCAGAACTGCAGCGCAGGTAAGATCATTCTCTCTTATAGCGGCGTCCACCTCATCGGGAAGCGGACCGCTGTTACCTATGCAGGTCGTACATCCATATCCGACCAGATCAAAACCCAGCTTTTCAAGGTAAGGGGTAAGTCCAGCGGCATCAAGGTAATCCGTTACAACTCTTGATCCAGGCGCAAGGCTGGTTTTAACGTAGGGACTGACAGAAAGTCCCTTCTCAACTGCTCTCTTGGCAAAAAGCCCGGCTCCTATCATAACAGAAGGGTTTGAGGTGTTCGTACAGCTCGTAATGGCGGCTATTACAACTGAACCGTCGGAAATTCCATTCGCCGCTTCTGAAGGCAGACTTCCATTCGCCATTGCCCCTCTTGCCTTCAGACTCTCGTTGTAGGAATTTTTCATGTCGCCAAGCGATATCCTGTCCTGCGGGCGGCTCGGACCTGCAAGAGACGGCTCTACGGTCGATATGTCAAGTTCAAGGGTATCTGTGTAAACCGGATCCTCCGCATCGTCGGTCCTGAACATCTTCTGTTCCTTGGTATAAGCTTCGACTAGAGTGGCAGCATCTTCTCTGCCTGTCGCCGCAAGATAGCGAAGTGTTTCGGCATCTACCGGGAAAAATCCCATGGTGGCACCATACTCAGGAGCCATGTTGGCTATGGTGGCCTGGTCAGATAAGGCAAGATTGCTTACTCCAGGCCCGAAGAACTCAACGAACTTGCTGACAACACCCTTTTTCCTGAGCATCTCCGTTACCCTTAGAACCAGGTCCGTGGCAGTAACGCCCTCGGACAGGCTACCGGTGAGCCTGAATCCAATTACATCCGGGATGAGCATGTAAAGCGGCTGTCCCAGCATGCACGCCTCGGCCTCTATCCCCCCTACTCCCCAACCCATGACGCTTAGACCGTTTATCATGGTCGTATGAGAGTCAGTTCCCACCAGTGTGTCAGGATAAGCAACCAGGTCCGAACCGGACTCCTTGGATACAACTACGCTTGCCAGACACTCAAGATTCACCTGGTGTACTATCCCGGTTCCAGGCGGTACGACTCTGAAATTGTCAAAAGACCCCTGGGCCCATTTAAGGAAGGTGTACCTTTCTCTGTTTCTCTCGTACTCAACTTCTACGTTTCTGCCAAAAGCGTCGCCACTTGCAAAATAATCAACCTGAACGGAATGATCTATGACCAGATCGACAGGCACTATTGGGTTTACAAGTGAGGGATCCGCGCCCTTTTTCTCTACTACCGATCTCATAGCGGCGAGATCAACTACACAGGGAACTCCTGTGAAATCCTGGAGTATTACCCTCGCAGGTTTATATGGAATCTCTTTGGGCTCGGCATTCGAGGGATCCCATTTCGCAAGGGACTCAACGTGCTGCTCCGTAACTGTCTTTCCGTCAAGGTTCCTGAGCACGTTTTCAAGCAGTATTCTTATTGAAAAGGGAAGTTTCGAAATCGATACTCCATAGTGCGACTCAAGTTCTGCCAAGGAGTATATGCTGTAGGTTCTGTCTCCGACCACAAGATCGGAAAGAGTGTTGAGATTATTAGTCAAAGACATGTGACACCTCTTGCTGCACAGTTGCATGTTTTGGAAGTTAGCGGGGTATTGTACCAAAACGAGCAGAAAAATAAAACCGCTCCCCTCGCCCCACCCATGACGATTTTACTCTAGAGGTATATTTTGGGATGATATCATAGGAAGTGAAGGTGTCTTAATACGACTGTACTGTTTTTTTCAACATTGTCCGATTCAACTTAAAATCTCTATTGCGGATGTAGAGCCTTGGAAATGTCCTTTACATTTATGTGCTTGGTTCGGGTATGGGCTTATACTCAAGACGCAGGCTACTTGGTATATCTTTATCTGCTTTTGGGACCAATTCCATAACACCCCTTGCAAGAAGCCACCATACATAAAGCGGCCCTACTGCGGCCCCCAGTATAACACGCTTTGCTATTCTTGCACCACCCGCACCCAGTTCCTTTTGTAAAGTCTCTGTCAGATCTTCTTGGGTTGATTCACGCCTCATATACCTAAGCACATGGGGCCAGAGCAAAATCACCTGAATCCCAACTCCGGCAACGGCAAGATTCTCAGCAGTATCAAGGTGAGAGTAGCTCTTTTGACTTTTTGCAGCCAATTCTTCAATGCGCTCACGTGCCGTATCTTCTAATTCCTGCTCAGACCACCCAGGTGTTGAAATCCCCTCGGAAACCTTTGTGTATTCTGGCAGGTCAGATGTTGTGAGAATGGGAATATCAGGCCATTTAAGCAGAGCTTCTTCTACCAGAGATGGGTTTCCCGTTGCCTTGAGAGAAACCTCAATTTCCTGCCCAGACTCTGTACTTGTAAATATAATGTCGGAACCGGGGTAGTTTTGGTCATCATGCATACGCGCTATCCACTGATCACCGTCCGTATTTTCATGAGCAGTGACAAGATGTTCAAACATCTTCCCTTTAATCATTTGAATTACACCTTCCATTTGTTCAGGAGAATAGTTTTTCTCGTGAAGAAAAGCTGCTATGTCTCCTGCGTCAGAGTCTGGACCAAGTTCGCCATAACGGTCGCGAAACGACTGCAACACTACTTCTCCCAAAGGACCTTCAAGCGCAGCATAATCTGTGCTAAGCAGTTTAGCAACTGCTGCAGTTGCAAACATCTCGCCCCGTGCGCGTTGGGTGACAGACTGATTAGTTACTGGTTTTCCTGTAAGAAATTCACGTAACCTCAATCCGGTACGCTTCAGTGTGCTTGGGGACAGAGTTTTTCTAAGAAAATTCCACTGATATCTGGAAAGTGAAGTAAGTTTCTTCGGCAGGGTCAAAAAGACTTTCGCAGACTTCAGGGGTTTTTCCTCGCGTACGCATTCAAACAACATCCAAAAAATAATCCCGAAGGCATTTGTTGTTATAAGTTCAGCAAGAAATGTAAGTGGTAAGTTTACAGGTATCAGGCTCAATAAACTGAATGTGGCTCTAAGTACATGAACAAATCCCCATACTATGGCCCCTAAAACACCTAAGGCAACTCCCGTGTATTTGAATACATCTTTTGGATTTTTTATATCTATGCCTACATGACCTGCTATACGGTAGGCCATATAAGCTTCAAGTGCCATGCTCACAAAGACTCCTACACCGAGTTTTCCTGGAAGTGCAGCAAGCACCGCATTTGCAATTGCTACCTGTGTAATAGTTCTTTTGACCTGTTCTTCTGTGGTGTTACCAAAGGAGGTTATAAGATTTTCAAATGGATCAAGGACAAATGCACGAAGCTGTGGATTGGTGAACAGGGCTTCTATACGCTCATAATTTCTTTCAAACCAGGCTTTAGTTTCCTTCGAGTCAGCATTCTTTTCGCGCTTTTCCCACTGGTCTTTTAGATTAACCGTAATTTTTTCAGAATTTTCCATTTCAGTACTCTCTATACTTTCAGACAATATTTTTTCTCCTCTATTTATAGTGCTACAGTAATAAGTTCCCGCATCCCCCACTCTATCTTTTACCGTAGCGCGTTTGTTTCTCACAACCAGTTTCTCACAACCAATAGAACAGACATTATCAAAAGAAGATTCAATGCCATGCCAAATAACCCGCTTCTGCCAGATTCACCCGAAGCAACTGAACATCCTGAACAAGAACAACATACTCCTTCATCTTCCCTGACCGAGTCAGGTTCCTCCCCCCTCACTGTGACAATCACTGAGTCAGTATCGCTTAATGTTCTGTCACTTACCTCAAGCTCAAATCGTAGCGTAACAGACTGAAGGGGTGCTGTGAAGCTAGCCTGTTCCATTGTGTAACCTTCCAGAGTGACTTTAGTACACGAGGTCTGAGTCCAGCTGTAGGTCAGATCGTCTCCGTCAGGGTCACTTGACCCTGAACCGTCAAGTGTCACGGTTGCACCAGCTTCTAATGTCATGTCATCTCCCGCATCGGCTTCCGGAGGACGGTTTGAGGGCGGCGGCGGTGATGACGGCTGTGAAGAAGGTGTTGTTGTTGGCTGCGTTGTTGGCGTTGTCGGTGTGCTACACTGAGGACCAGTGTAATCAATACTAGCAAGCCACATATTGAACTCCATATTATTGGCTGGCTCGCTTACACCTGTGCGACATATATTCAGGGTATCAAGAGATTCAATCCGTGCCAGCTCTGACGGCAGTGTTCCCGCTAGAACTTTGTTATCTGAAAGAATAAGACTCTCTAAAGATACTAACCCTGAAAACGCTTCTGACATATCCCCCTTGAGTTTGTTATTGCTTAGATCAAGCTCCGTAACATAATTATTGCTTACAGTTACTCCGTACCATGAGTCGGTGGTAACTGCGCTCCCTGCTCTGTCTCCTTTAAACGATTCCCAGCCATCTTTGTTCGTCCACTCTTCTCCCTGG
>JAPOSJ010000073.1 GCA_026709745.1 Candidatus Dadabacteria bacterium
AAGAGCAATCAGACTAATGAGTATGACAAGTACTACTGCCCCTGCGAAACTTATATATAGTTGCGTAGAAATACGATTCCAAAGCTTTGAAAGCATTTGCCTGTCTCAATGATTCTATCTGCTAGTATTCTATCTAGCAGATAGCTTAGTCATTATCTTCCCCGAGGTTAAAGACTTAATCGGCACATATTGTCCGTCAGTGTCGATAATCGTCAAAAACACCCTGTCTGAACCTTGATTGTCATTCTTGCCATATCGAAGTGTGAAGCCCTCCAGATCAATTCTTCTGCCGGTCCGAAGAACTCTGTCAATACAACTGCGGTCAACCTCCTTGCCACACTGCTTTACAACATAGATGGCCAGACGTCCTGCTAGATATCCTTCAAACGATATGAATCCGGGTTTTGAATCAGGGTCGTACTCATTCAATGCCGCACGATAGGAAGCAGAAGCTGGTATTGTATCGTCCGTGGGGAAGGGAACCACCTGT
The DNA here is from genome assembly GCA_026709745.1 of Candidatus Dadabacteria bacterium. Taxonomy (GTDB): domain Bacteria; phylum Desulfobacterota_D; class UBA1144; order Nemesobacterales; family Nemesobacteraceae; genus Nemesobacter. Next base: position 491 of record JAPOSJ010000073.1, read on the forward strand.
GTAACCACGACCCCTGTACCTTGATTGCCCAGTTCGTTTGCCAACGCATTGCTGCCCACGAAAGAAAGCGTCATAAAAACAGAATTCATTCCGATATGGCGTGCCCACCTGATAAATGTCGCGGTTGGTTTGTAGGGACCAACAATAATTACAGCTTCCGCTCTTGTTGAACGCAAATCAAAAAGTGCGGTCTTTACCGCAATGGTATTGCGGGGGAATGTCCCCATTCCAACAGTGGATAGCCCTCGCTTTTCAAGAGCGAGAAGTACGCCTTGAAGACCAGCACGACCAAATGAATCATCCTGATAGAGAATGGCGATGCGGTTAATTCCAAGATCGACCGTCAGTCGTTCTATCATTTCCTCGGTCTCCTGATAATAAGAAGCCCGAAGATTGATAACTGTCTGCAGTTCGTTGTCACGCAAAAATTCCGCACCCGTCATAGGTGCTATATAGGGCACATCATATTTCTCCGTGATAGGCACTGCGGACTTGGATGTAGGAGTGCCAACCGCTCCTATAAGTGCAAAAACCTTGTCACCAATCAGTCGATGTGTATTCAATATGGCTGCTTCCGGTTCGTATGAATCATCGAGTGACAACAGTTCCATGCGGCGTCCGTCAATGCCGCCGTTTTTGTTAACTTCTTTAAATGCGGAGAGGATGCCAGTCTGAATGCCTTTTCCAAGCTCGCCGGCAGGACCGCTCAATGCAGCGGACTGCCCGAACACGATACGGTCGTTGTATACACCCGGAGCAGCGGCCATTTCTTCTATAGCTTCACCCGATGTAGTGTATACCACCATCGTAAGTGCTGAAACCAGAAGCATTTTTATGAGAGATAGTCTGCTCAAGACACGCATTCTGCTAGAATTCATAACTACTGTGGCAAACTTCACGCAACATTTTCCGAGGCAATAATCTGTTCCAGATTTATCATAAGCAACCAGAATTCAGACTTCGCTGTTGTTCATTTAGAAGCTAACTTCAATGATTAGAATACAGCTATATGCTAACTGATTACACAGGGCATGTTAAAAAGAATTATGTATTTTTAGGTTACTAATAGTGTCACGATGCAAAAGTCTAAATAGTTTTCGCCATTTTCACTAGAAGAACTGATAAAACGAAAGGCAGCGGGGAGATAACGGCTTTTATCGTTGATCTTAATGCCTTGGGTGTCTACCTTCGAGAATCAGATAGTAAGCTTTGGAATAAAGAGAAAAAGTACCTCGGAGATTATTTTTGAGAACTGCAAAATTCCGGATGGATAATATCCTTGGCAAGGAGAGTGGGGGCTTTAAGGTTGCGATGAAAACGCTTGATAAAGGAAAAATGGGAATTGCGGCCTAAGCCCCGGGAAAAACCACCAAGCACTCCTCCATGGTGAAGCTCTAGGCTTCTGAAAACGCAATATGGGTGGCTGACCAAGGGCATTCAGGTGCATGGAGGAAACGGATATACGACATTTCTGCGATGCCAAGATTACCGAGATATATGAAGGTACCTCGGAGATACGGATGAAGTATCATTGCCGGGCAGGTTCTTTCAGAGTTGCTCTGAAGTGGTATAATTCAAAGTCTGTAATTTATTTGTCAGCCGGGGGAAACCATGTCTGAGTTGAACATAACCACCGTAGGTGTCGTAGGGGCAGGAACCATGGGGTCGGGTATAGCTGAGCTTGCTGCCTCTGCGGGAAAAAACGTCATACTTCTGGATATTGAAAAAAGTATCGTGCAAGCAGCGGTCGTGAGAATTGAGAAGAATCTCCGGAGGCTGTCCCGAAGAGGCAAGATCGAAAAGGAGCAGGTTGATCGGGCTCTGTCAAGTATCTACCCGACTGAAGAATACGGTGATTTTCGTAGCGTGGATATCGTTATTGAAGCCGCAAGCGAGGATATGGAACTTAAAAAGGCAATTTTCTCCAGAGTCGAGGAAAACACGCCGGAAGGTGTGATCATTGCCACCAATACCTCAACCCTCTCTGTCACTGAACTTGCCATGAGCACTTCAAGATCCGAGAGAGTGATCGGAATCCACTTTTTTAATCCAGCCCCGATAATGAAGCTTGTCGAAGTTATCAATACCGCTAAAACCTCCCCCGCAACCCTTGAGCGGGTAATGGAATTTGCGAAGAGTCTCGATAAATATCCGGTCGTGACAAAAGACAGGACAGGGTTTGTCGTGAACAGGATACTCCTGCCGATGATAAATGAGGCCGTCTTCGTGCTTGACGAAGGCGTAGCCACAGCGGCGGAGATCGATAATGCAATGAAACTCGGAGCGAATCATCCCATAGGTCCTCTTGCGCTTGCAGACCTCTTGGGACTTGATATCACCTTAAGCGTACTAGAGGTGCTGTACGCCGAGTACGGAGACCCTAAGTTCAGGCCTGCCCCGCTTCTAAGGGAAGTGGTGAGGTCCGGCAATCTGGGCAGAAAGACGGGAAAAGGTTTTTTCGAATACGCAAGAAGCTAGAGGAGGAATTCATGTACGAGGATCTTTTATTTGAGAGCAGAGACAGCGGCGTAGGACTGCTGACAATCAACAAGAAGAGGGATATGAACGTGCTTAACGTTGACACCTTAAGTCATCTCAAGGAATTTGTGACGGAGAAATTGCCCGCTGAGAATCTTAAGGTTCTGATTGTGATTGGGGCAGGAACAAAGGCTTTTGTCGCGGGGGCCGACGTAAGGCAAATGAGCCGGATGACGACAGATGAATTCAGGGATTACTGTGCTTTGGGAAGAGTGGCTTTTGACTATCTAGAGCAGGCATCTTTCGCTGTTATAGCCGCGATAAACGGATATGCGCTTGGAGGAGGGCTTGAACTTGCTCTTTCATGCGATATAAGGATTGCTTCTGAAAAAGCCCGCGTGGGTTTTCCCGAGACAAAGCTTGGTCTTTTCCCCTGCTGGGGAGGGACTCAAAGATCGACCAGGCTTATAGGGCCCGGAAAAACCAAGAAACTGGTTTTCACAGGGGAAATGGTTACCGCATCTGAAGCGCTTTCCCTCGGGCTAGTTGATAAGGTGGTGGAGCAGGGAGAACTTATGGATGAGGTTATGAAAATAGCCGAGCAGATTGCACACAACAGCCCGCTTGCCGTCAATTACGCCAAGAAAGCTATAAACCGTGGATCCGAGACTGGGCTTTCCGAAGGACTTGCGTACGAGATGGATGCGGGATTCCAGTGTTTTGATTCCTATGACAGGGTTGAGGGTATGAGTGCGTTTGTAGAAAAAAGGACGGCTGAGTTCAAAGGAGAGTAGCAATGCAAAAGATTGTGCTCTCAGAACCTCTTAGAACCGCCATAGGAATATTCGGAGGAGCCCTTAAGGATATCTCCGCCGTCAGTCTGGGTACCGAGGTAGTAAAGGAGATCATGAGCAGGACATCCCTGCCGCCAGAACAGGTGGATGACTGCGTAATGGGCAACATACTGGGAGCGGGACAGGGTCAGAATCCCGCAAGACAGGTGTCGATCAATTCCGGATTAAAAGTCGAAACTCCCGCTATTACCGTTAATAGGTTGTGTGGTTCGGGGCTTCAGTCTGTCGTTCTTGCCGCCCAGGCCATAAAGTCGGGCGACTGCGAATGCATTGTGGCGGGAGGAATGGAAAGTATGAGTACTGCCCCCTATTATCTTCGCAAAGCTAGGTGGGGATACAAGATGTCGGCTCCCTCCGATGAAGTTGTGGACGGAATTCTGTGCGATGGGCTCATGGACGCATTTAATGGCTACCACATGGGTGTTACAGCAGAGAATCTAGCGGAGAAATACGGTATATCACGGGAGCGCCAAGACGAGTTTGCGTATTCAAGTCAGATGAAGGCAAAAGTGGCGATTGAGGGTGGGAGATTTGTTTCCCAGATTGTTCCTATCTCTGTTCCTGGACGAAAGGGAAATTCTATTCAGTTTGACGTTGACGAGCACCCGAGGCCGGGCGTAACGCTTGAGAGAATATCGGAGTTAAAACCTGTATTCAAAAAGGGAGGTACGGTGACGGCAGCAAATTCCTCGGGAATTAACGACGGTGCCGCTGCCCTGATCGTGACTTCTGAGAGCAAGGCAGAGAAACTGGGTCTTATTCCGATTGCGTCGATAAAATCCTATGCAGTTTGCGGAGTTGATCCATCTGTCATGGGGATCGGTCCGGTTCCCGCGATGCGCATGGCCCTTGACAGAGCAGATCTCTGTATCGACGATATCAATCTAGTTGAACTCAATGAAGCCTTCGCTGCGCAGTCCCTAGCTGTACTGAGCGATTTTCCCATTGCTCAGGATAGGTTAAATGTAAACGGCGGATCCATAGCGCTCGGGCATCCAGTGGGCGCCACGGGAGCCGTACTTCTTGTCAAGCTTCTTCACGAGTTTAAGAACATACACCCCGGCGGATACGGAATGGTGTCTTTATGTATGGGTGGTGGTATGGGTATAGCAATGATTGTTGAAAAGATGTAAACTGAGACAGTTCGCTCCGTAAACAGAACTATGGTGAAGTTTCGGATCGCTTTGACCGAAACATTGATATGAGTGAGAAGTCAAAAATAGACGTTCTTGATGACGGTCCCATGATTGTAAGTGGTCTTGATCTGCTTGAAGACTGGGACGGCAAGGAACTGCCGATAAAAGGGAAGACCGCACTTTGCCGCTGCGGAGCTTCTGAGAACAAGCCGTTTTGCGATGGTTCACACAGAGAGGCGGGTTTTAAGAGTGTTCTTGCTGATCCCATTGAATCTTCTGTATCCGCAAAGAAAGGCGAGGCGGTTATAAGGTCACTTGAAGACGGCCCATATGAGGTTTGCGGAGATATTGAACTTTGTGTAGGTGATGATTCGGGCCTCTCTGCGAACGACCCTTACTATCTTTGCCGCTGCGGAGCTTCTGAGAACAAGCCGTTTTGTGACGGTTCCCATAAACAGATCGGTTTCAGTGACAAGTAATATAAAGACTAGGAGAAGATGAAAAATGGTTAAAACCCTCTCGACAATGATTCCTCTTGGGAGCGAGGCTCCTGACTTCCGGCTGCCGGATGTTATAAGCGGAAGCGAGCTATGCCTTGGCGACCTCAGGTCGGATGTGGCTACGGTGCTTATGTTCATATGCAATCACTGTCCTTACGTGAAACACCTGCA
>JAPOSJ010000124.1 GCA_026709745.1 Candidatus Dadabacteria bacterium
CTTCCATTACAAGGGGTCACTCACCACCCCTCCCTGCAGTGAGGGAGTGCACTGGTTCATTTTTCCGGATGCAATTGAGGTGAGTGCAGAACAGGTCGGAAACTTTAAGCAGATGTTCGGATACAATGCACGTCCACTCCAAAAGCGCAACAACCGTCTACTGATTGTATCTTCTTAGTTTTAGTTTTCTGAAAATTGAACTGCGAAGTTCTTATGGACCTCAAGTCAGTACCTTTCATCAAAACTCCGAAACCATATCTGCTCCATATTGTTCAGTGAAAGGCCCCACATACCCTCCTGATCAATTCATCTGTAAATATCCTTCCTCTGGCCGTGAGCCTAATACGGCCCCCGTCAGTGAGGATAAAGCCATCTGACTCAAGATATTCAAGATCGCGGCTTTTAAGTTCACAGCTGAAACGCTTTTTTATATCCTCAATTCTCACCCCATCGCTCAGGCGGAGGCCCATAAGAAAAGTGTCTTCAAGAGAGGACTCTCTAGAGAGGTTATAAGACGAGGCGACCGCGGTTCCACACTCCGCAATCCGTTTTGCGTAAAGTTCAGGATTCCTTACGTTTGACCACCTTTTTCCCCAACCATCTTCTCCCCCGGAACGAATATGAGAATGGGCTCCGGCACCCACGCCCAGATAATCATGACATCTCCAGTAAATAAGGTTATGCCTGCACTCATGGCCGAGGCGGGCAAAGTTCGACACTTCATAGTTCCAGTACCCCTCAGTTTCAAGAATTTCACGTGCGGTGTGCATGAAACCGACAAGAACTGAGTCATCAGGTAGCGAGAGTTTTCTCTTGCGCCTGAGGGTAGCAAACTCTGTGCCTGGCTCAATCGTAAGACAGTAAGCAGATAAGTGAGTGGGATAGAAGCCGAGGGCAGTGCGGATATCGTTTTCAAACTCCTCTCTGCTCTCCTGCGAACTTCCGTATATAAGATCAATATTAAAGTTGCGAAAACCGGCCGCACGCACATCCCCAAGCGCACGCGCGCAGTCATCAGGGGTCGTGTGCCTGCCGTAAAAATCAAGCTTTCTCTGCGAGAAGGACTGCACTCCAACACTTATTCTGTTTACGCCCACGCGTTTGAAGGAAACGAGTTTCTCCCTGTCAGCAGTTCTAGGATTCATCTCGAGGCTAACTTCGGCCGCAGGCGACAGGAATGCAATCGAACTGACCTTTTCCATCAAAGCCTCAACACTCTCGGGCTTCAGAAGCGACGGTGTTCCTCCCCCGAAAAACACAGTGCTTACCTCCCTGTCTTTAATAAGGCTTCTGAAGCTTTCTATTTCCCTTTCAAGGGCGCTTACATAGCCGTCTTCAGGAAAGTTGCCATTAGTCCCATAAGAGTTAAAATCACAGTAAGGACATTTGGTAAGACAGTAGGGAATATGAATATATACGCCAAGAGGCGTTGGGTTTTTAGAAATATTCTTTTTCATCCGCACTCAAGCGGCATACAGCGGTTGCCACATAGATGAGTATACCGAAAAAACTCTTTTTTTTTCTGAGCTCGCTACTTCTGCTTTCCAACACAGCTTGGACACAGCAAACAATTCCCGTTGAGCAAACAGTCGAAATAGCGCTTGCAAACAACCCAGAACTCAGGATTTCACGTTCCGAGGTCGATATCTCGAAATCGGCACTGAGACAGGCAAAATCCCCGCTTTATCCTCAGGTCAGTGGAAAGCTCGTGGTGCCGTTTGTCGGAAGAGAATCAGGCTTTTACGTCGATCAGATGATATGGGACTTCGGAAAGACAAAAGCCAAGGTGAAGGCAAGAGAATATTCCCTTAAATCTGCTACTTATTCGCTCACAGGTTCTAAGATCTCTCTTGTGCGCGATGTTCACATTGCCTACTACAAGGCGCTTTCCAGGCAAAACCGCCTTACCGAAGCAACCACTAACATTGAACGCAGGCGGTGGCTTCTTGAAAAAACCAAAGATCTTTTCGCGGTCGGAAAAAAATCCACCCAGCAGCTCAGCCAGGCGCGGATCGATCTGCAACAGTCAAAACTTGAACTTACAGCACGAGAGAACTCTTACGATCTGGCAATGCTCCATCTAAGACACCTGATGAACGACTCTTCTCTGGAGCAGTTTGAAATAAGCGAGGATCTTTCCCATGAAAAGGTGAATGAAACAAAGGAAGACCTTGTGAGCTCCGCCCTCTCACAGAACCCCGAGATAAAAAGCCTTAAGGCCCAACGGGGCGGCATAAAAGCTTCATTAGGAGAAACCAGAGGGAAGTTTCTCCCTTCCGTATTCGGCAGGGCCGCGTACAGATTTGAGGGAGAAGGAGCAGAGACTCCGGCCTTTATAGCCGGAGTGGGCATAAAAATTCCTATTTTTGAGGGATTCTCAAGGTTCGCGCGGATGGAGCAATCAGACGCGGAACTCACAAGAAACGAGGCACAGACTGAGCTTGTGAGAAACCGCATAATTCTTTCAGTGGGAGAACTCTATTTAGAGCTGAGACACCTTGAGAAAAAAATAGAAATGCTCAGGGAGTCAGAATCAATATCGGAGAAAAACCTGCGTCTTGCTGAGGAAAGATACAGTTCACGAACCGCCTCGAAAATAGAACTTGCCCGTGCACAGGCACTTTATGAAAAGGCGCTTGCGGACTATAAAAACTCCATATATGACTATAAAATAACAAGACTCAAGCTTCTTAGCCTCTGTGGGAAACAGCTGCCATGATGAAAAATCTTCCCAGCCCGAAAATCCTTTACGCACTCGCCGTCGTAGTTGCTATAGCCGCGTACTTCATTTTTCTGAGGGAGCAAAAAGGCGAGATAGAGTACGTGACGCAGAAAGTCGAAAAGGGAGACATAACTTCTCTAGTAAGGGCCTCAGGAACCCTGAGACCGACAAAGGAAGCGAGGATATATTCAAATATAAATGGAACGATAAAAGAGATTCGCGCCGGTGTTAACGACAAGGTAAGCAAAGGTCAGGTGCTCGCCCTTCTGGAAGAGCCGGAAGGACTCCGGGGAGATGTGGAATACTTCAGAGGAATTCTCAAAAAAGCCCTTACAGATCTTGAAATCTCTGCTAATTCTCATGAGGCATACAAAATGCTTTACAAAAAAGAGCTTGTTTCCCTTGAGGAATTCAACAGGTCTCTATCTGAGCACAGTGCGGCTGTAGCGACACGGGAAAAGGCCAAGAGCGACCTTGAAGCGGCGCAGAGAAAACTGGACACGACACGGATCATCTCCATGCTTGACGGCGTTGTGCTTGAAAAAAACATTATAATCGGCGAACAGATACACCCAGCCAAATCCGAACCCCTTTACATACTCGCCGAAAATCCCCGGACTCTTCATCTGATCTCAAATGTGAGCGAAGCCGACATAGGAAAAATAGAGAAGGGTCAGGACGCGCTTTTCAGAGTTGACGCCTTCCCGGAGAAAAATTTCAGCGCCAGAGTGAAACAGGTGTCAAGCTCCCCGAACGTAAAAAACGATGTGGTTACCTATGACGTTACATGCATTGTGGAAAATCCTTTACTTGAGCTTAAACCTGGAATGACCGCGGAGGTAAAAATAGTCATATCGAAGAAAAAAGAGGTGCTCAAGATTCCGACAGCCGCGCTTCGCTTCATCCCCCCGAAATCCGCCTCTGGCACACCAGAAACTGGAGAGAATGTCTGGATCATAAAGCAGGAAAATCTCTCTCCAATTGGAATAAAGATCGGGATAAGCGACGACTTTCACACAGAAATCTAAGGCTGTCCGCTCTCTGATGGAGATCCTATAGTGGTTGAGTACAGAATTTCCGGGGCACAGAACAAGGGACCGGGCTTTGCACTTCCGCAGCCGAAAAGATTTTGATGACACCTAATGTAATCAAACTTGAAGATCTCGGCAAAACCTACTCAAACGGGAAGGTCGAGGTAAACGCCCTCCGATCAATCAACCTTGAAATCGCTCATGGCGAATTCGTCGCCATAATGGGGTCCTCGGGTTCGGGAAAAAGCACTCTGATGAACATCCTCGGATGCTTAGACATCCAGAGCCGGGGAACCTACCTGCTTGACGGCACCGACATAATAAGACTCGGTACGGATGAAAAGGCTGAGATAAGAAGCACGAAAATTGGATTTGTCTTCCAGAGTTTTAACCTGCTGGCGAGAACAACCGCTCTTGAGAATGTGGAACTGCCGCTTGTGTACTCCGGCATGGGGAGAGAACAGAGAAGGAAGCTCGCATCGGATGCCCTCTGTCTTGTGGGACTCGCACAGAGAGCGGATCATCTGCCAAACCAGATCTCGGGGGGACAGCAGCAGCGAGTCGCAATAGCACGGGCCGTTGTAAATGATCCGAGCATAATACTTGCGGACGAACCTACCGGAAATTTAGATACGGCGACAAGCTATGAAATAATAGAGATATTCAGGGGTCTTAACGAACAGGGAAAAACTATAATAATGATAACTCATGAAGAAGACATAGCCTTTCACTCGAAAAGAATAATAACCCTGAAGGATGGAGAAATCACCGAGGACAGAAAGAACAAAGGTGTCTGATCTGCGACCGACCCTTACAAAACACATGATCAAGTAAAACGAAAAAGATCACGCAAAATTCTGAATCCGATTTATCAAACCCGCAACAAACAGAAATTGTGGGTCTCTCAAAGTTGATTCTGTGATGTGACTAAAATCACGGTCGGTCGCCAACATAACCAAACCCATGACGGATGCAGAGTTGAGGGAGTAGCCGTCAATAGTTCCGACCTGAATGCAGTGGCGGCGGCACGTATTGCGGAGTTCGCCGGTCGTGTATATGTCTGGTATCATATAAAGTTTGTATATTTCTTCAAAATTTCGAGGGAGAAGCCATAGTGTCAAAAATAAGCAGAATAAGGGCAAGAGAAATACTTGATTCAAGAGGAAATCCCACAATAGAAGTGGAAGTACTCTGTACTGACGGTGCCATGGGAAGGGCAATGGTTCCATCTGGAGCATCAACTGGAGAGCACGAAGCACTAGAACTTCGAGACGGGGAAAAACAAAGGTATATGGGTAAAGGCGTACTCAATGCTGTAAGAAACGTTCACGAAACGATAGCGCCGTGCCTTGAGAACCTTGACGCCGCCGACCGGGAACTTGTTGACCGTACTATGATAGAACTTGACGGAACAGAGACAAAGTCCCACCTTGGAGCAAACTCCATCTTGGGAGTGTCGCTAGCGGCGGCAAAAGCTGCGGCGAACTCCGAAGGGAAGTCTTTCTTCAGCTACCTGGGAGGCGAAGATGCATATACACTACCCGTGCCTCTTATGAACATAATAAACGGCGGCGCCCACGCGGACAACAATCTTGATTTTCAGGAATTCATGATAGTACCCCACGGCTTTTCATCTTTCAGGGAAGCACTGCAGGCTGGAGTGGAAACATTCCACGCACTTAAATCAATACTCAGCGTCAGGAACCTCTCGACGGCTGTCGGAGATGAAGGAGGCTTTGCGCCTTCTTTAGGATCAAACGAAGAGGCCCTTGAATGCATAATAGAAGCCATATGGAAAGCCGGATACAGCCCAGCAAAGCAGATATCAATAGCGCTTGACGTGGCCTCAAGCGAATTCTTCCG